>JBGPKR010000139.1:0-9395 GCA_041486045.1 Chitinophagaceae bacterium
ATTGTATTAAACCTTTACCGGTACCGAATGCACTGCATCACTCATCTCCTTGATCAATGATGCATCTTTTTCAATAGCATTGCCAACAACAATTACATCTGCCCCTGCTTTGCAATTCAGGTAAGCTTTCTCTGGTTGTATGATCCCGCCGCCAATGATGAGAGGGGCTTCTATATGGTCGGCTACAATCTTTATCATGCTTTCTGTGATGGGACGTTTGGCGCCACTGCCTGCATCCATGTAAATTAATTTCATCCCCAGCATTTCACCGGCCATGGCGGTACACATGGCAATTTCATTTTTATCAGCGGGGACAGGAGCGGCATTGCTGATATAAGAAACGGTTGTTGGCGCCCCGCCATCAATAACAATATAACCCGTAGGCATGATCTCTAAACCACTTTGTTTTACAAACGGAGCAGATACTACATGCTGCCCGATCAGTAATTCAGGATTACGGCCGGAGATCAATGAGAGATATAATAATGCATCAGCATACTTGCTTACCTGGGAGGGGCTGCCGGGAAAAAGAATAACAGGGATATCACAGTTCTGTTTGATGTGCTGTACACAGGCATCGAGGTGATTAGATATAACAAGACTGCCGCCAACCAGCAGGTAATCAACTTTGGCAGCCAGGGAAAGCTCTATCAGTTCATCCAATACAAAGCTGTTAACCTTGTCCGGGTCAATCAGCACTGCAAAGGATTTTTTTCCCTGCCTTTTCTTTTCGGCCAATGTGTTATAAATAATTGACTTCATCCGGTATGTGTTAATCACTGCAAAAATGCGAAAAACTTCCCGTATTGCCCATTTGAAAAGCAAATATGCATTTTGAACAGGAAAGGGCTGCATAAAAGATCAAAACCTGTTTTGTGAAAATAATTTCAGGCAATAATCCCTGTGCTGGCATTTTATCAATGCCATTGAATACTATAAAAAAAGAAATCGCTGATAATATGAATGAAGAAATTTATCCGCACAATATTATTCATATTCTCATTGCCTGCGGTTCTTACGTCCTGTTCAAACGAAAATTCCCGGTTTGGTTTTCTTCTTTATTTTTTTTGCTGATGCAAAAGAACTGTAACCCCGTTCCCACGGGCATTTGAGGAATTTTCAATGATGAAATGCCTGTAAAATCAGCACTTCTCAGCGATTCAATCTTAAAAACCCTTGCCCCATTTGAGTTTGAAATGAATAATATGGGAGCATGTTTTTTTTTACAACACAACAACTGATTTTCCAAAAAAATTTTATCCAAAAATAAGATACCCACTGTGCAGAAATGACCTGATTCAACACAGGCTTGCATCAGCGGTTTGTACACTACCCTTATCCACATTATGTGAATATCTCTGCCTATGAAATACAGATACTTAAAAATATTTTCACTTCTCTGTTAACTTTTACTTAACCCAAGTAATTCTTTAGTTATGGCTACCAAAACCAAAGCATCCGCAAAGGGCGGGTTGCAATTTTCACGTCGCTTTACCCGGGATGATGTGAATGTGTTCGATCTGTTTGAGTACGATTACCGCACTTCGGTTATCCGTAACCCGAGTGGCGAGGTTGTGTTTGAAATGAATAATGTGGAAGTTCCCAAACAATGGAGCCAGATTGCAACCGATATCCTTGCTCAAAAATATTTTCGTAAAGCCGGCGTGCCACAACCGGATGGCAGCATCGGCAGAGAGACATCAGCCAAACAGGTAGCTCATCGCTTAGCCAATTGCTGGCGGGTATGGGGCGAACGATACAATTATTTTGCCGGTGAAAAAGATGCACAGGTCTTTTATGAAGAACTGGTGTATTCGATATTAAACCAGATGTGTGTGCCTAACAGCCCGCAATGGTTTAACACGGGCCTCTATGAAAGTTATGGTATCAAAGGAAAGCCACAGGGACATTATTATGTTGATGTTGCCGACGGGCAATTAAAAAAATCTACTTCTGCTTATGAACGTCCCCAGCCACATGCCTGTTTTATTTTAAGTGTGAGTGATGACCTGGTGAATGAAGGCGGCATCATGGACCTGTGGGTCCGGGAAGCCAGGATCTTTAAATACGGATCAGGAGTTGGAACGAATTTCTCCAACCTCCGTGGAGAAGGAGAAAAGCTGAGTGGCGGCGGGACATCAAGCGGTTTGATGAGTTTCTTAAAAATCGGCGACCGGGCAGCCGGCGCTATTAAAAGCGGAGGCACTACCCGTCGTGCCGCTAAAATGGTTTGCCTGGATCTGGACCATCCTGAAATAGTTGAATTCATCAACTGGAAAATGGAAGAAGAGAAAAAAGTGGGTGCTTTGATCAATGCCGGTTATCCCAGCGATTATGAAGGGGAAGCTTACAAAACAGTAAGTGGCCAGAATTCCAACAACTCCGTTCGTATTCCCAATTCATTTTTTGAAAAACTTCAGCAGGATGAAGATTGGGAACTGAAAGGCAGAATGGATGGAAGAGTAATGAAGAAAATTCCCGCAAGAGAATTATGGAACCAGATCTCTTATGCGGCCTGGCGTTGTGCGGACCCGGGAACACAATACAATACGACCATCAATGAATGGCATACCTGCCCCGAAGGCGGAGAGATCAGGGCTTCTAATCCCTGCTCTGAATACATGTTCCTGGATAATACGGCCTGTAACCTGGCATCAGCCAACCTGATGAAATTTTTTGACACAGAAAAAAATCATTTTGATGTAGAAGGATATGAATACAATTGTCGCTTGTGGACCGTGGTGCTGGAAATATCTGTATTGATGGCCCAGTTCCCTTCCAAAGAAGTGGCACAACTGAGTTATGAATACAGAACGTTGGGATTAGGTTATGCCAATCTCGGCACTATGTTAATGGTAAGCGGTATCCCATATGACAGCGAAGAAGCAAGGGCAATAGCCGGGGCCATTACAGCGATCATGACGGGTACTTCTTACAAAACTTCAGCAGAAATGGCTCAGATTCTTGGAACGTTCCCAAGATATGAGGAAAACAAAACTCATATGATGAGGGTGATGCGAAACCACCGGCTCGCAGCTTATGATGCCGATGAGTATGAAAGCCTGAGCCTGAAACCACAGGGTATTAAATCACAATATTGCCCGGATTACATGCTGAAAGCTGCCTGCAAAACATGGGATGATGCTGTTGAAATGGGAGAGAAACATGGTTACAGGAATGCACAGGCAACTGTCATTGCCCCAACAGGAACGATCGGGCTGGTAATGGATTGTGATACGACCGGCGTCGAACCGGATTTTGCATTGGTGAAATTTAAAAAACTGTCCGGTGGTGGTTATTTCAAGATCATCAACCAGTCAGTACCGGCAGCCCTGAAGAATTTAGGTTATTCTGAAAAGGAAACAGACGCTATCATTAAATATGCTGCAGGCACAGGTTCATTTGCAGGGGCGCCTTTTATCAACCACCAGACATTAAGTGAAAAAGGTTTTATCGCCGATGAAATAAAAAGACTGGATGCTGCGGCCATAACAGCTTTTGAGATAGGTTTTGTTTTCAATAAATATACTTTGGGTGAAGAATGTTTGCAACGGCTTGGCTTTACCCCTGAACAATACAACGATTTTGAATGGAGCCTGCTGGAAGCATTAGGTTTCAGTGACGAAGAGATCGAAGCCGCCAATGATTATATCTGCGGCACCATGATGCTGGAAGGAGCACCTTTACTGAAAGATGAACACCTGCCCGTTTTTGACTGTGCCAATAAATGCGGAAAGAAAGGCCAACGCTATATTCATGCACATGGCCATATCCGTATGATGGGAGCTACGCAACCTTTTATCAGTGGCGCCATTTCCAAAACGATCAACCTGCCGCACGAAGCCACCGTGGAAGAAATTGCTGATTCATACCTGCTGAGCTGGGAACTTGGACTCAAAGCCTGTGCTTTATACCGCGATGGTTCCAAATTATCACAACCACTGAGTAACAAGTCTGACAAGAAGAAAAAGACAGACCAAAGTCAACAGTCCACAGCCGATAGTGAAGCACCTGTGGAAAGTGGACTGTCGATCATTGACAGCAGCAACATTGTTGATTTAGGAAAGCTCACAGTAGAAGAATTACTGGAAGAAGTGCAGAAAAGAGTGCAGGCTTCCCCTGACACCAAGTTGAAAAGAAAATTAGCCAGTATCGTTGAACGACGTGCCTTGCCGGCCAAACGCCGCGGGTTTACCCAAAAAGCAAAGATCAACGGGCAGGCCATCTTCCTCCGCACCGGTGAATACGGTGATGGTACACTCGGTGAGATCTTTATTGATATGGCCAAAGAAGGCGCCACGATGCGCAGCATGATGAATTGCTTTGCTATTTCTATTTCCATCGGGTTGCAATACGGCGTGCCGCTGGAAGAGTTTGTAGACAAATTTGCCTTCACCCGGTTTGACCCGTCCGGGTTTGTAGAGCATCCGAATATCAAATCAACAACATCCATTGTTGACTTTATCTTCCGGGTGCTGGGATATGAGTATTTAGGCCGCACGGATCTGGTACATGTATTAGATAAACCTGAAGTGATGAATACCGGCGCCGATGACTGGGATGAAGTTCCTTCCAACCCATTGGAATATGCAGAACCTGAATTGTCCAGTGTGCGTGTCACCCCTTCATCAGGAACGGTAGCTCCGCAACCGGTAAAGAACCAGCGGGCTGCCCAGGCGGTGAAAGCTGAGAATGGCCTGGATTCAATGAGCGCAGCAACAAAGAGTATGCAGAGTGATGCACCGGCCTGTAATGTATGCGGTCATATCATGATGCGCAGCGGTACCTGTTATAAATGCCTGAACTGTGGTAACCAGGGGGGCTGCAGTTAAAACATGTTTGGATTGAAAAACCAAATAAAGAATGTACCCATTAATTCTACATCCCGGCAGTGAAGCCGGGATGTTTGTTTTTACTAACTTAATCTGAATGAAATCCTGCAGGCATCTTATCCTTTTTTCAAAATGGTTACTGTGATACCCGTTCTTTATCTAAGATCACGAATAAGGATTTTTATTTATGTCTTTATGGAATTTTACGAATGCGGTATAGGAATATAACGAGGATTTGCTGAAATATTTTTTTACTTGTTTAGAGTGGCGGGGTATTTGTGACTATTTTCACCACTTAATCTGCCAACTATGAAAACCAGAATCATTCTATTACTGATCATTGCCAGTTTTATTTTCCAATCCTGCCACAGGGCTATGAGCCCTTACGAAGCGGCAAATTATCCAAGAGGAAAGAAGTGCAGGGATATTAAGTAACGCAATGTCTATGCTTCGACATCCGGATAACTATCGGGACAGCATGACATTGCTATTCTCCGCCAAAGACATTATTCACGGCGCCTTCCAGCATCGGAAATTTTTCTACTACAAAACTTTTGATGGTAGCTATAGCCTGTTTGGCCTGCTCTTCGGTGAGACCGGCTTCAGCTTTCAATTTATCAATCAATTCCTGCATATAAAAAGTTTAAGGTTTGAAGTTAGGAAAAGAAAAATGCCAGAGTGCGTCTCCGGCATTAAATGACTTATATGACCCATTTGACCTACTGACAATAATACTATGCGACCTTTAACAGGCTCAGTTTACTCTTATCAAATTTCCGTTTGGCATATTCCAGGTCCAATGCGAATTGAGTTTCTTTGGAGGAGGGCATTTCATACATAGCATCCGTCAGAATGCCTTCACAGATACTTCTGAGGCCCCTGGCGCCCAGTTTATATTCCATCGCTTTCTCTACCATAAAGTTCAGTACATCTTCGTCAATGGTCAGCTGAATGCCCTCCAGCTCAAATAATTTTTTATATTGCTTGACCAGCGCATTTTTCGGTTCGGTCAGGATGGCTCTTAACGTAACAGCATCCAATGGGTCAAGGTGAGTAACCACCGGCAAACGGCCCAGCAATTCAGGGATCAATCCAAATGCTTTCAGGTCGGTGGCATTGATATAGCGCAGCAGGTTCTTCTTCATGCTCTCCTGCTGTTCTTTATCCACGTTAAAACCAATGGTATTGGTTTGCACCCTGCGGGCAATTATTTTATCAATGCCATCAAAAGCGCCGCCGCAAATGAAAAGAATATTCTGTGTGTTGATCTTGATGAGTTTTTGTTCCGGGTGTTTTCTTCCACCTTGCGGCGGAACGAGCACATCGGTTCCTTCCAGCAATTTCAGCATACCCTGCTGCACGCCTTCACCACTTACATCACGGGTAATGGAAGGATTATCCCCCTTGCGGGCAATCTTGTCTATTTCATCAATATAAACGATGCCCCGCTCAGCAGCGGCCACATCATAATTACAAACCTGTAATAAACGGGTCAGAATACTTTCTACATCCTCTCCTACATAACCGGCTTCGGTAAATACTGTTGCATCAACAATGGTAAAGGGAACATTCAGCATCCGGGCAATGCTTTTTGCTAAAAGTGTTTTGCCTGTTCCTGTTTCACCCACCATAATGATATTGCTCTTTTCTATCTCGACTTCGTTGGCGGCAGTTTCATTGCTTTTTTGTTGTAACCTTTTGTAGTGGTTGTACACGGCAACAGCCAGCACTTTTTTGGCATCTTCCTGTCCGATCACATATTCGTCCAGGAATTTTTTAACCTCGATTGGTTTTTTTACAGTGAGTTTAAAAGAAGAGGTCGTTTTGTCGTCTTTGATCGTAAGCTCCTGGTCAATAATTTCACGGGCATGCTCCACACAGTTTTCACATATATGACCTTCCTGGCCGGCAATAAGTATCTTAACCTCATCACGGCTGCGGCCACAAAAAGAACAATGCAGGGGGTTTTTTGCCATTTTTCCTTAGAATAAGACGCTGTACAAACGAATTTGTAACTCACAAAAGTATAAAACCGTTTTGACAAGGAACGGCTTTATTTGGGATGAGACCCTAATAGCCTCGTTGCGAGGAGTTTATAGTTTATCAATCAGCTTGTCAACGATACCGTATTTGATGGCTTCATCGGCATCCATCCAGTAGTCCCTGTCAAAATCTTTCATGATCTGCTCCACTGTTTTGCCACAGTTTTCTGCAAGTATTGTAGCCCCGATCTCCTTCACTCTCCTGGTTTGTTTGGCCTGGATCTCAAGGTCTGTGCTGACCCCCTGTATATGGCCGCCTATTGACGGCTGATGAATCATTACTTCGCCATGAGGATAAATGAAACGCCTTTTCTTTACACCACCGCTTAATAATATGCTGCCCATCGAAGCGGCCAGGCCCATGCAAATAGTGCTGACCGGGCTCTTCAGCATCTTCATGGTATCATATATTACCATGCCGCTGGTGACCACACCGCCGGGGCTATTGATGTAAAATTTTATTTCTTCGCCGGGTTTATCAGCATCCAGTAATAAAAACTTGGATACAGTTTCCCTTGCTGATTTATCATCCACCACACCCCAGAGGTAAACGCTTCTTTTTTCAAAGAAATATTTTTCCAGCCGTTTATTCAGCATCAGCAGGTCATCCCGCTTATCTTCTCTTTCGGGCTCATCATCATCATCCAGTTTCCAGTCGTTGTATAAAAATTGTTTGCGGTTCATGTAAAAGGTTTAAAAAGTTATGCGTTTTTAGAGTTTTATAGGACCGGGCAGTCATTAATCTTTTTTCTGTTTCCTGGGACTAGTTAACAATACTTCATCCACCAGTCCATATTCCTTGGCCTCAGCTGCAGTCATCCAGTTATCCCGGTCAAAATCTTTTTCAATTTGTTCAACGGGTCTGCCGGTATGAACATTTACTACTTCATACAATTCCCGCTTCAGCTTTTTTATTTCATTCACTGTTATTTCAATATCGCTGGCCTGCCCCCCGATGGCGCCGCTGGGCTGATGCATCATTACTCTTGCATGTTTCAGCGCAGCTCTTTTTCCTTTAGTGCCTGCTCCCAGTAATACGCAGGCCATGGATGCGGCTACGCCGATACAAATGGTGGCAATATCCGGGGTCACATATTGCATGGTGTCATACACACCGAGCCCGGAATAAACACTGCCACCGGGGCTGTTGATGTACATATTAATATCCCTGGACCTGTCGGTAGAATCCAGGAAAAGCAATTGTGCTGTAACGATATTGGCTATTTCATCATTGATGGGATAGCCGAGAAAAATGATACGGTCCATCATTAACCGGCTGTAAACATCCATTACCGCCACATTCAATGAACGTTCCTCAATGATATTTGGCGTCATGCCGGTAACCAGTTGCGAAGCATAGCCGTGAAGTGTGTTACTGGAAATGCCACGGTGTTTCACCGCATATTTTTCAAATTCTGAATTAAAACTCATGTTTAGTTAATTAGTTGATTAATTAATTGGGTAATTGGGAGAACACATTAAAACTTTTGATTTGATGCTACAGTTCACTTTTCAACCAATTATCCGGTCAGACAACTCCTCAAATATCCGTCCAAAAGGGAAAACCACAAAATCAGGTAGTGGGCTACTTTGAATTCCTGCCAGTTTTGGTTTTCATTAACGACTAAAAGGCAGTAATTTTATGCCTATGGCAAAATCTACTCCGAGAAGCAAAATGGATGAACCCCAGGTATCAAGACTAATTTTGGATATTATCACTACTGAGGATCCAAAAGAAAAAGCCAGATTAAAGGCATTAAATCGACCTACCCCAAAGAATCAAAAAAGGGAAAGTAAAAAGAAGCAATCATCCAAAGCTAGAACCAAGAAGGAGGGGAAGGCCAGAGCAGCAAAATTATCCCCAAAAAGACGATCTGAAATAGCAAGGATTTCCGCCAAAAAAAAGATAACAAAAAAGTAGTTAATACTTTTTAACTTCGGTTTTAGGTAACCTATTCAAAATATAATTCTTAATGATGAATGAAATTATGACAGCAACACACGAAGAGATAGTAAGAGGGATACAAAATCATATTGATAAGTATGATAGTAAAGCAACCGACTGGTATATTGGCATCGCAATTAATATTAGAAACAAGCTATTTGAAGCACATAAAGTAAGTGAAGAAAATGGGGTATGGATTTATCGGGCTGCTGAGAATCATAGGGTCGCTAAAGAAATAAAAAAACACTTTGTTTCACTTGGTTTAAAAAATAATGATGAAGACGATGATCAATCAGGTACGGTTATTTTTGTCTATAAATCCTCTGCTACGTGAAGTGGAAAATACTTTTGCGGCGAATTTTTAAGTATTTTTTTCTATTTGCTATTTTACCTTTAAGCATATATTTCATCTTCTATCTCATTTTTTTCTTCTTAATAATAAACCGCACCAATGTTAAACAAGATGACCTTTCAACATACCAATTTCGAGAATTAGAAATACTTTTTATTTCAAGTAGTGTTACATCATTAGCCGTAATTGTAGCGCTTCTTAAAGATGAACTAAGGTGGTTATGG
>JBGPKR010000140.1:0-9344 GCA_041486045.1 Chitinophagaceae bacterium
ATTCTTTAGTTTTTAAAAATGCATGGATAAAGCATTCGGGTGTGAATGTGAATGATCCGAACATGAAAAAGGGTGTTGCACAGACTTACCTTGCATCCCTGGTGCTGATGATAGTCGCAAGTCTCGGGATTGCTATGTTTCTTGCTAAAATTCCCGGGGCAATGAACTGGATGTCGGGGGCCAAAGTGGGATTAGTGGCCGGTGTTTGTTTTTCTGCAACCGCCATTTGTGTCTCCTACCTGTATGAGAAGAGGCCATGGATGCTTCATTTTATCAATGCGGGATACAATGTGGCCGGCTGTGTTGTTGCAGGAATTGTTCTTTCTGTTTGGCCAAAATAAGCTGAAAGAGTTTCAGAAGTTTAATATGTTTCAGAGGTTGTACAACCTTGTTGAACCTGTTAAACTTTTGAAACCTTTGGTACTTTTGGAACTACCTTATTCTACTGTTGTTATCTTAATTACATTAGTGGGCAGGTGCAAAGAAACAGGAGTGCTCCCGGTGCTGACAACTTTTTCTCCAACTTTCAGGAATTTTCTTTCTTTCAATATGTCTATCTGGTCGGCAAAAATGTCGTCAAGACTTTCTTCCTCATCATAATAAAAAGCCCTGACACCCCAACTAAGACTCAATTGGTTTACCAGTGATTTTTCCTTGGTAAAAACGTAAAGCGGCGCTTTTGGCCGGTAACTGCTCAGGACAAAGCCGGTATAGCCACTTTGAGTCATACCTATCAGCGCCTCCGCATTTACATCCTTAGCCAGCTTGCAGGCATTATAACAAATGGCATCGCTGAGAAATGATGGCGATTGTGGCTGAGGCGTCAGTTCATCTTCCCGGTTATAATTATAATCTGTTGCTTCCACTTCCCTGATGATCTTGCACATGGTTTCCACCACCAGTACAGGATGATTGCCGGTTGCAGTTTCCCCGCTCAGCATCACAGCATCTGCACCTTCCACTACTGCATTGGCCACATCGGTTATTTCACTACGGTTAGGTTTATTGAATTCGATCATGCTTTCCATCATCTGTGTGGCAACGATCACAGGCTTTGCCCGGTGCATGCATTTCCTGATGATTTGCTTTTGAAGCAGGGGTACTTTTTCCACTGGTAATTCCACCCCAAGATCTCCACGGGCAATCATGACCGCATCAGATTCAACAATAATATCACGAAGATTTTCCAATGCCTCGGGCTTTTCAATTTTAGCAATGATCTTTGTCTTGCTTTGTTTCTGGTCCAGTTTTTTACGGAGAATTTCAATGTCCTTTACGCTGCGGACAAACGAAAGTGCAACCCAATCCAGTTTTTGTTCAATAATAAAATCAAGATCGGCCAGGTCTTTTTTTGTCAGCGCCGGTAATGATATTTTTGTATCGGGCAGGTTGATCCCCTTTTTCGATGAAAGAATGCCGCCGAGGATCACTTCCACCTGCACATCATTATTCTTCAAAATCTTTTTCACTTTCACTTCCAGTCTGCCATCGTTGATCAGGATGAGATTGCCCGGCTTTACATCATTATGAAGGTCAGGATAGGAAACATATATTCTTTCTTGGTTGCCGATCACTTTTTCATTGGTGAAAGTGAGGATATCTCCCTGCCTGATCTCCATTTCACCTCCTTCAATGTCCCCAACCCGCAATTTAGGTCCCTGCAGATCACCAATGATCGCAATATTGAAAGGCTCTGCCTTATTTATCTTCCTTATATGTTCAATTATTTCTGCCTTTTCCTGGTGAGCGCCGTGAGAAAAATTGAGTCGGAAAACATTTACCCCTGCTTTTACCAGGGCGAGTAATTTATCATAGGTATCGCAGGCAGGTCCCACTGTTGCAACGATCTTGGTCCGGTGAATTTTGTGTGCCAGCCCGGCATCCCGGTCCATGGATTTATGATAGTATTTTGCTGCGTGTTTGGCCATATTCTGGTTGCTTGTTTCTGGTTACTGGTTTCTGGAAGTTGGAATGAGCTGTCGATTTTTAGGCAACCAGCAACCGTATTTATGATGCTAATATCTTAACGATCTTCATCCATTCCTCACTGATCTTTCCTTTATTTTTTACTGCATCACCCAGCGGTATATAATGCATTTTATTATTCTGTATGCCAACAAAAACATTGAACTTTCCTTCTATAAGGCATTCTACAGCATGATAACCCATGCGGCTGGCAATCAGCCTGTCAATGCAACTGGGCGAGCCACCCCTTTGTATATGCCCGAGAATACAAACTCTTATTTCTGCCTGTGGTATTTTTTCTTTTAAAATTTTATGAACTTCCACAGCGCCGCCAAAATCATCACCTTCTGCTACTACAATCAGGTTCACTAATTTCTTTCTTCTTTCCTTTTCGAGAAGCGACTGGATAATATCATTCATATCCGTCTTTCTTTCAGGGATAAGAATATTTTCAGCACCGGTCGCAATGCCGCTGTGCAGTGCAATATAGCCGGCGTCCCTGCCCATTACTTCAATAATGAAGATACGGTCATGGGCATCCATGGTATCCCTTACTTTATCAATGGCTTCAACGGCTGTGTTTACGGCTGTATCAAAACCAATAGTAAAGTCAGTACCGAGAATATCTTTGTCAATGGTTCCTGCAATCCCGATACAGGGTATGTCAAACTCCTTACTGAACTCCACCGCCCCCCGGAAAGAACCATCACCTCCAATAATCACAAGGCCGTTGATGCCTCTTTTTTTCAGGTTATTATAGGCTTTCTTTCTGCCTGTATAGTCATAAAATTCCTGGCATCGGGCGGTTTTCAACATGGTGCCACCCCGCTGGATAATGTTTGCAACTGACCGGGATTCCATCAGGTAAATATCATCCTCGATCAGGCCCTGGTAACCCCGCATAATACCATGTACTTCCAATCCATGATAAATACCTGTGCGGACTACAGCCCTTATTGCTGCATTCATCCCCGGTGAATCTCCGCCTGAAGTCAGTACTCCAATCCTGGTAACTTTTTTTTCCATTTCAGATATTAAGCATCAAAAATAAGGATTTGTTTTTAGTGTGTATTAATGACACATTTATTATTATCTTACTGTTTACAAATATAAGTTAGCTTTCTGTGAGACCTTAACCGAAAATATCAGGTTCCGGTTAAGATTGTATGAAAAAACTCGTTCATCACCTGAAGTTGCCTTCTGTAAAATGAGCATTTCCTGCAAACACTCAACTCCTTTAATAATACTAATTTCGCAGGACCTTCATTTTAAAAAAATCAGAATATGAAAAAACTGTTTTTGCCTTTTTTCTTCTTTTTTTCGATTTTACTGAATGCGCAGATTCAATACCCTGTTACTAAAAAACAGGAAGTGTCAGATGGTTATTCTTCCGGAAAAATTAAAGTAATAGACCCTTACCGCTGGCTGGAAGATGATAACAGCCCCGAAACAAAAGACTGGGTACAGGCACAGAACAAAGTAACATTTGATTATCTCGCCAGCATTCCTATCAGGGATAAAGTGAGGAAAAGGCTGGAAGAACTCTGGAATTATCCCAAATATTCCTCGCCGTATAAAAAAGCAAATTACTATTATTTCTTTAAAAATGATGGTTTACAAAACCAGTCTGTGATGTACCGCCAAAAGGGATTGGCAGGGAAACCGGAAGAGTTTTTGAATCCTAACACGATGAATAAAGAAGGCATTGCTGCCCTTGGAGGGACCAGTTTTAGTAAAAGCGGAAAATATTTTGCCTACACAGTTGCCATTGCCGGAAGTGACTGGAAAGAAGGCTATATAATGGAAACGGCCACTAAAAAACTATTGACAGACAAAATTCAATGGACAAAATTCGGGGGCTTTAGCTGGAAAGGAGATGAAGGATTTTTTTACAGTGGTTATGCTAAACCAGATGAAGCTTCAAAAATGAGCCAGCAAAACAAGTTCAACATGGTTTTATATCACAGAATTGGTTCAGACCAGAAGGATGACCAGGTCGTATACCGTGATAATGAACACCCCTTGCGTTATTGCAGCGCAGATATGACCGAAGATAACCGGTTCCTCATATTGAATATTTCAGAAGGGACCAGCGGCAATGAAATATGGTTTATTGATACAAAAAACAAAGCCCAGGTAAGATTCGAGCCTGTTGTTCGCGGGTTCGATACGGAATCAGACGTTATAGATAATACAGGCGGTAAATTATTGATCAGGACGAATTACAATTCGCCCAACTATAGAGTTGTATTAGTGGAACCGGAAGGACCAAATGGCATTGAAGAAGAAGAACCCGAACCCGTCAATAAGGATACCTGGAAAACTGTTATTCCTGAAAAGCCCATGGCATTGCAGGGTGTTAACACCTGCGGGGGATATTTATTTGCCAGTTATTTAAAAGATGCATCTACCAGGGTTTATCAATATACTTATAATGGTAAACTGGTTCGGGAAATAAAACTGCCGGGGATAGGAACAGCCAGCGGTTTTGGAGGTGAAAAGGGAGATAAAGAACTATTTTATACATTCTCTTCATTCAGCTCGCCACCAACTATTTACCGGTATGATCTTGCAACAGGGATTTCCACCTTATTCCGGAAAACAGAAGTAAAGATCAAAACGGATGATATTGTAACAGAACAGGTTTTCTTTACCAGCAAAGACGGCACCAAAGTGCCCATGTTTCTTACTTATAAAAAAGGGATGACACGCAACGGCCAGAACCCGGTCTTAATTTACGGTTATGGCGGATTTAATATAGCCATCACTCCATCATTCAGCATCAGCAATGCTTTTTTTGTTGAGCAGGGAGGGATCTATGTATCCGTAACGCTCCGGGGCGGAAGTGAATACGGTGAAAAATGGCATAAAGCGGGGATGCTTGATAATAAACAAAATGTTTTTGATGATTTTATCGGCGCTGCCGAATACCTGATCAAAGAAAAATACACAAATAGCCAGAAGATCGCAATAAGGGGTGGAAGTAATGGCGGATTACTGGTTGGCGCCGTGATGACACAGCGTCCGGATCTTATTAAAGTGGCCTTACCGGCAGTGGGAGTAATGGATATGCTGCGGTTTCATAAGTTTACTGTGGGATGGGGATGGACCGTGGAGTATGGTAATGCGGATTCCGCCAGCCAGTTTCCCTATTTATACAAATATTCTCCATATCATAATTTAAAACAGGGCGTAAGCTACCCAGCTACGTTAGTTACTACTGCTGACCATGATGACCGGGTAGTTCCGGCCCATTCTTTCAAGTTTGCTTCCCGTTTGCAGGAATATAATGCCGGGAATAACCCCGTTCTGATCCGGGTTGAAACCAATGCTGGCCATGGAGCAGGTAAACCTACCAGCAAGCAGCTTGATGAAACAGCCGACATATGGAGTTTTGTGATGTATAATCTTGGAATGCCTTTTAAAGAGCCGGGAAAAACAGCAGCAAAGAAAGCATTCTGACCTGATATGAAATAAATTAATAATGGGTTAAGGGAAATTATCATATTCAAGCGCAAATCATGATGCATGTTTGCGCTTTTTATTTGTGCCTGCTTTATATTTGCACTCAAAAAATAACACATGAGTAAAAATGGCGTTCTTATGAAATATTATTTGAATTTTTTATTCTTCTCTTTAATCGTATCTGTTTCATTTGGGCAGGTTGGTTCCACGGACCAAAATGGCAATAACCAGGAAGCAGGAATGGCTGACCTCCAGTTAAAGCCCATCAGGCTGCCGGCCCTGCAGGAAGTGGGGGGGTCCCCATTTTTGACCAACGATTACAAATTGGGATCAGTACAGGTAAGCAATGAAAAGACAGTGATGAATGTCCCGGTCAAGTTTAATATATTCAGCAATGCTGTTATGGTGCAAAAGGAAGGAGAAGAACTGAAGCTTGAATCATTTGAACTTGTTTCATATGATGAACCCGGCAAAGACGGGGTGATCAAACATATTAATTTCAGGCAGGGGTATCCTGAAATTGATAATCATACCGGTAGCACTATTTACCAGGTCCTGGCTTTTGGCCCTAAGGTTCACTTGCTGAAATTTCTATCACAAAAAGTTGAAGATGCACCAACCCTGGGTGATTACAGCCGCAGGGAAATTGTTACTTCCCAGCAATTATATATCTACATACCGGGCGGAGAAATAAAAAAGATCAAAGCAGGAAAGCAATCGGTTGCGGATGCCTTGCCCGGGATGTCTGCAAAAATTGAAGAAGCGATCAAAGCTGGTGACCTGAACCTGAAAAACGAAAGTGATATAGTTACTCTTATAAATGCACTGAATCAATAAAAACCCGGCTTTAAAAAATCTAATTGGGAAATCCTGTTCATTTGAGCAGGATTTTTTATTTTGATAACTCTATTTTTGATGAATGAAAATTCTGATTACCGGCGCCAATGGGTTTTTGGGATACTATCTCGCCAAACAATTATCAGAAAGAGGGTATGAAGTAATTGCAACGGGCAGGGGCCTGTGTCGTTTGCCATTTACTGACAATAAACTCTTCCATTATGAATCAATGGATTTCACTGATCCGTTTGCAGTGCATGACATATTTGAAAAATACAAGCCTCATGTGGTGTTGCATGCCGGTGCTATGAGTAAAGTGGATGAATGTGAACAAAACCAATGGCAGGCTTATGTGACCAATGTGGAGGGTACGGTAACAATGTTACTGAATGCGGAAGAACACAAGTGTTTTTTTGTTCTGGTTTCCACCGATTTCATTTTTGACGGAGAACAGGGGATGTACAAAGAAGATGATCTTCCCGGCCCGGTCAATTTTTATGGCAAAACAAAATTGGAAGCTGAAGCAGCGGTAAAAGAATATGAATATGATTGGGCAATTGCCAGGACCATACTGGTTTATGGCAAACCGGTTACCGGGAAAGCCAATTTACTGACCGTCGTAAAAGAAAAACTGGAGAAAGGAGAGGAGTATAGCGTCGTAAACGACCAGTTAAGAACACCTTGCTTTGTAGAAGACCTTGCCAATGGAATTATATCCATTATTGAAAGGAAAGCAACAGGTATTTATCATTTATCCGGTGAAGATGTTCTGACTCCTTATGAAATGGCCTGTAAGGTTGCAGATCATTTGGGACTGAATAGATCACTTATTAAAAAAGTGACAGCCACTGAATTTTTCCAACCCGCCAGGCGACCGCCAAAGACAGGATTCATAATTGACAAGGCGAAAAAAAAACTGGGATTTCATCCTGTTTCTTTTGAAGAAGGGCTGAGACGAACATTTTCCTGATCATTTATCAATTCATCATCAGCACATTCACACTCCGTTGGAGAATATTAAAAGCAATTTCCGCCATCAGGTTTTCTTTATCAAGTGTTGGGTTCACCTCCGCTATTTCAAAACAGCACACTTTGCGGTTCTGCATGAATTTGCTGATAAGGTCCTCGGCTTCCCTTTCTTTCAATCCATTGCCAACCGGGGTTCCTGTTCCCTTGGAGATAGATGAGTCCAGGCTGTCCACATCAAATGAAATATAGATATCGGTGCAATCCGACAGGTATCGGAGTACCGCCCTCACAATGTTCTCGGCGCCTTTATTTCTTACTTCTTTTGTGCTGATCACTTTCATATCATATTTCTCGATCAGGTGTTTTTCTTCTTTTTCATAGTCCCGCAAAGAAATAAATACCACATCTTCCGGTAAGACCTTGGGGCTTATTTTGCCAATGTTTTTTAAGTAGTTCCAGTATTTGACTGTTTCATCGTCTACATCATGCACGGCACAGTCCTCATTATTTTTACTGATGCTGACAGACATCGGCATCCCATGCACGTTACCACTTGGGGTGGTAAACGGAGTGTGCAGATCGGCGTGGGCATCAATCCATATTACCCCTAATTTACTTTTTGGCCTTGCCATTTTTAACCCGGCAATAGTAGCGCCTGCTGTGCTGTGATCACCGCTTATGATCACCGGGAAAAAATTATTTTTAATAGATTCACTGACCGCTTTACTCACTCTTTCATACATAGTGGCAATGCCTTTAATTCTTTTTGCATAAGGCGATTCAATAGGTTCGTAAAGCAGCTTATTTTCTGTCTGAATTTTTTCAGAAGGAAAATGAATAAAGAAATTACTCATAAAATCCAGCGCAGCGATCTTGATGGCTTCAATACCAAGACTGGCGCCACGGGTACCGGCGCCAATTTCAGACGGCACTTCAATCAGTTTAATATTCTTCATAAAAGCAATCGTTCGTAAAACAATCCGGCCGGGCCGGTAAATAAAATGGGCAACTAAGTAAGGGGGTGCGACTGCAAATTAATCCGGGATATAAAAATTGGCCGGCAATGATTGCTCAGCAAATGAATAAATACAAACCGGTTTTCTTGAATGATGACACATACAGGTAAGAACAAAGGTAATTATAACTTTTTGCGTTGTCAAGGGCATATTTAAACAGGAAAGTTCACTATTCGTGAATAGCCAGCACCGGTACGGTGCTTTGGTATATCAGTTTTTTTGTATGGCTTTTAATAAACAGCTTTGAGAAAATGGATTGATCTTTTTGCACTATTATGATCAGGTCTATATTTTTATCCCCGGCAAACTGGCTGATGGCTTCATCTACATCATTCATACCCAGGAAATAGAATTCCGGGTTAAAATCCTGGAACATTTTTTTAAGTTTCATTTTTTCAGCCTTGTATTCCTCTGTCAGTGAAACATAGTGTTCGCTGTCAACATTTACTACATGCAGTTTTGGATGGAAGGCTTTCAAAAATTCCCGGATTGGAACCGAAGGTGTGTTAGTCACTACATCCTGGAAGTCGGAAGTCAGCAACACATTTTTCAGGTCGGCATAAACGCAATCCGGCGGAATGACAAGTACCGGGCAGGCTTTTGTATTCAGCATTTTCAGCGTATTGCTGCCAATTAAACTCTGTGCAATAGCCGAACGGCCTTTAATACCCATTATAACAAGATCGGCCTGCCGGTGACGGGCCAGTTTTTCCAGTTCCTCAATAAAATCGTCACCTTGCTCAGCGAATATTTCCGTATTAACGATACCGGTTTTTTGAAGGTCTTTTTTCAGTTGATCAAGTTTCCCGGTTATTTCACCTGCCTCGCCGGGTTTATCATACACATGATGGAGAATCATATTCACTCCATAATGCCCGGTAAGCAGTTTTGTAGCATAGCGGGCCGCATTCAATGAAATCTCAGAAAAATCAACGGGAACGATAACAGTTTTCATAACAATTTATTTTGATCGGCAGCTATTCATAAAATAGTATACAAATGTAAGAAAAATTTATCCCCCGGCTATGAAAAAGACATTATCGCCTATTCATGTGCAGCCAGTATCGGGATATGACTGTGATAAACCAGCCG
>JBGPKR010000141.1:0-9338 GCA_041486045.1 Chitinophagaceae bacterium
AAGGCCCAATCCGCCTGCATTGCTGACAGCACTGGCAAGGCGCCAACCGCTTGCCCATATCATGCCGGCCTGGATGATGGGATATTCAATGTGGAAGAGTTTGGTAATTCGATTTGAGAAATGAGTCATTAGTCGTTAGTCTTTAGTCATTAGTAAAGATAACTAAAGACCCAAGATTCCTGACTCACGACTAGAGACTAATGACTAATGATTAATGACTGCTGACTGACAAGGCTAGCCAAGATCAATACTGGTATTATCCCCGATATTAAGCGAACGGGATTCTCCCCGGAGATTTGTATCGCTGCCGATAACAGAATCGCTCAATACAATATCAAAAAGATTGGAAAAAGAACCGACGATGGAGTTTTTTACAATGGAATAATCAATGGTTGTATGCTCACCAATAGCCACATTGGGACCGATAATGGAGTTTTTAATATTGCATCCGTTCCCGATACTCACAGGGGGAATGATCACCGTTTTTTCAAACTGGTCAGCAGGTGTTTCCTGGGCAAATTTTTTAAGCAGCGTAGCATTTGATTCCAGCATGGTTTCCTTTTTCCCGCAATCAAACCAGTTCTCCACTTTAAATGATTTGAACCTGGCGCCCATCTTTATCATACAATCCAGTGCATCTGTCAGGCTATATTCTCCATGGCTGCGCAGGCCCTGGCGGATATTGGTTTCCAGGCATTGAAACATCTGTTCGCTTTCTTTTATTTTATAAAGACCCACCAGCGCCATATTTGATTTTGGTATCTGGGGTTTCTCCACCACATGACTGATAAATCCGTCTTCGTCAATTTCGGCCACGCCAAAATCTCTCGGATCATCCACTTTTCTTACGCCGATCATTGAAAAAGGACTCATCACTACTTCCTGCACATCATATTCGCAGATGGTGTCGCCAAGAACAACAAAGACCTCATCCTGGTTCACAATGTTTTTTGTGAGCTTAATGGCATGGCCCACCCCCTGCCTGTCCACCTGGTGCACATAATGTGCCTTCAGGTCGGGGTATTTGTTTTTTACATAATCCTGTATTTTTTCGCCCAGGTAACCCACAATAAAAATGATCTCATTGATTCCCGCCTGCTGCAACTGATCAATAATGATACTGATCACTGTCTTTCCGGCCAGCGGAATAAGTGCTTTGGGTTGCGTGTAACTTTGTGGACGCAGCTTGGTGCCTGCGCCTGCTACTGGTATGATAGCTTTCATGAATTATCCAACGTGGCTTTAAATCTGATCAAAGGGAAACGAAAGTAAGACATTTGAAATAAACAAAAACTTTCAACCGGGTTGCCGTCGCATCGGTGGCACACTTACTTTTGCAACATTCCGGGTTTAAAAGGTTTAAGAGGTTCTCTTAATGACGGAATGACCTAACCTTTGAACCCTTTGAAACTTATTGAACTTTTGAAACTTTTTACATGCAAAGAGATACTCTTGTTTTCAACCTTATTAAAAAAGAACTGGAACGCCAACGCACAGGGATTGAACTGATCGCTTCGGAAAATTTTACTTCATTGCAGGTGATGCAGGCGATGGGAACCGTGCCCACCAATAAATATGCAGAAGGTTACCCCGGCAAACGTTATTACGGTGGTTGTGAAGTGGTAGATGAAATAGAAACCCTGGCTATTGAAAGATTAAAAAAAATATTCAATGCCAGCTGGGCCAATGTGCAGCCACATAGCGGTGCACAGGCTAACGCCGCTGTGTTCCTGGCGGTAATGAAACCCGGAGAAAAATTCTTAGGCCTTGACCTCAGCATGGGTGGCCATCTTACCCACGGAAGCCCGGCCAATTTCAGCGGTAAAACTTACCAGGCCATTCATTATGGCGTTACCAGGGAAGGTATTGTGGATTATGAACAATTAGAAGCAAAAGCAAGAGCTGAAAAACCAAAGATGATCATTTGCGGCGCATCAGCCTATAGCCGTGACTGGGATTATAAACGCATCCGGGCCGTTGCAGACGAAGTCGGCGCTGTTGTTTTTGCAGATATCGCACATCCTGCCGGATTAATTGCAACGGGTTTATTGAAAGATCCTTTTGATCATTGTCATATTGTAAGCTCCACTACGCACAAAACACTAAGGGGTCCGAGAGGTGGCATTATCATGCTTCGTCATGATTTTGAAAATCCCTGGGGCATCAAAGACCCGAAAGGAAACCTGAGAAAGATGAGTTCATTGCTTGATCTTGCTGTATTTCCGGGTACGCAGGGTGGCCCGCTTGAACATGTCATTGCAGCCAAAGCAGTTTCTTTTGGCGAGATACTGACAGAAGATTTCAAAGCTTATGGCAAACAGGTGATCAGTAATGCACAGGCCATGGCAAAAGCATTTGTAAGCCGGGGATATAAATTGATCAGCAACGGCACAGACAATCACTTAATGTTGATCGATCTCCGGAATAAAAATATTACCGGCAAGAAAGCACAGGAAACTTTAGACAAAGCTCACATCACTGTCAACAGGAATTCTGTTCCCCTTGACGATAAATCCCCTTTTGTTACTTCCGGCATCCGTATAGGCGTGCCTGCTGTTACTACAAGGGGTATGAAAGAAGAACACATGGAAACAGTTGTAGCCATGATTGATAAAGTATTGATGAATACTGATGATGAAGCCGTGATCACTTCAATACAAAGCCAGGTGAAAGAATTTATGCGGCAGTTCCCGCTGTACCCGGAACTTGGATAAAATAATTTTACCGATATTTAGAATAGCAAAATTGCAAGTTATGATCCAACGACAACAAACCCTCTGGTTGTTACTTACAATAATAGCCGCCATTTTAAGTTTTATGTTCCCTTTCGTGGTCGGTGGAGAGATCATTGGAAAAAGCAGCGTACCTGTAACGTTGCGGGTGGATGCAGGCAGTAATTTTTTCCTGCTGGTATTGACAGGGGCTTCATTAATACTTTCCTCCATTATCATTTTTCTCTTTAAAAACCGGAAACAGCAAATGCAGCTTTGTCTTCTTGGCATCCTGCTTTCTGTTCTGATCATTGTTCTCTACATCCTGCAAATAAATAAACTTATTAAACCTACGCTGGCTCTTTCCTGCATATTTCCATTTGCTATTGTGGTTGGCTACTTCATGGCCTTCCGTAATATCAGGAAAGATGAAAAGCTTATTAAAACACTGGATAAACTCCGGTAATCTTATAGGTTTAAAATAAAAAATCCATTGCTACGCCCGGCAAATAAGCAGCTTCACCTATTGCAATAACCTATTATTGTTCTCCAGATTAATTTTAAAATTTTAGTAATAAACTCCTTTTTATAATAAGGGTTTTCTCTTATTATAAATTCTCAATTGCCATTTTTATTGCATTTGCTGGCAAACTTGTTTAGGTTAGATTGAATCCAATCCATCCTATCATGAAAACCACTCTAGTTTTTGTGGCGTTCCTGCTATTCGCCACATTTTCATCCGCACAGATCAATCCGCAAACTCCCTGGATATGGATGAAGGGAGATAACACCATTAATCAACCAGGTGTGTATGGCGCCCAGGGCGTACCTGCTACCGCCAACAAACCGGGAGCAAGAAATTTTTCTACCACCTGGAGAGACGCGGCAGGTAATCTATGGCTCTTTGGTGGCTCCGGATATGGAACCTGCAGTATTGGCTTCTTAAATGATCTCTGGAAATTTGATCCATTGATCAATAGATGGATATGGATGAAAGGAGATAGCACAACAGGACAATATGCTGTTTACGGCACACAGGGAACTGCCAATGCTTCCAATAAACCCGGTGCTACTTTTGCCGGTGTTTCCTGGACAGATGCCAATCACAACCTTTGGTTATTTGGTGGCTTTGGTTTCAGCAATAATGCTTTTGGCTTTTTGAATTCTCTCTGGAAATATAATACTTCTGCAAATGAATGGACATGGGTAAAAGGTGATAGTACCATTGATGAGCCGGGTAATTATGGTACACAGGGAATTGAAAATGCCGGCAATAAACCGGGCGCAAGATATGGCAGCCAGACATGGACAGATGCAAGTGGTAACCTCTGGTTGTTTGGAGGCTATGGTTACGATAGCAGTAATTCCGGAATTTTAAATGATATATGGAAATATAATCCTTCCAGCAATCAATGGACATGGATAAAAGGGGACATTGCAGTTGAGCAGGTTGGAGTTTATGGTACAAAAGGAATTCCCAATGCCGCTAATAAACCCGGAGCAAGATATGTAAGCAGTTCATGGACCGACCAAAGTGGGAATCTCTGGCTATTCGGGGGCTATGGTTACGATGAAAATAATTCCGGTGATTTGAATGATCTGTGGAAATATGATCCTTTGACGAATGAATGGACATGGATAAGCGGGGATAAAGTAATAGATCAAACAGGGCTGTATGGCGAGCAGGGTGTGTCCAATGCTGACAACAAGCCCGGTGCAAGATATGTCAGCAGTTCCTGGATAGATGCTTTTGGCGAATTATGGATGTTTGGAGGCTACGGTTATGATGCTTCCCATTCCGGCTACCTGAATGATCTCTGGAAATACAGCCCTTCCAGTAACAAATGGACATGGGTTAAAGGTGATACTACAGTTGACCAGACGGGAGTATATGGCATACAGGGAATGCCGGACTCTGCCAATAAATCGGGGGCAAGAACAGGCAGTGTATCATGGGCAGATGGACTCGGCAACCTCTGGCTTTTTGGCGGGTATGGATTCGACGGCAATACGTCAGGTGTTTTAAATGACCTTTGGAAGATCAGCAGCTTCCAGGGAATACTACCGCTGCATTTACTTCATTTCAGCGGGGCACTGAATAATGAAGCCGTGCAACTGCAATGGCAAACTGAACAGGAAACAGGGTTCAGCCATTTTAATATACAACGCAGTTTTGATGGGATCAGTTTCAGTACTATCGGAAATGTAATGGGCGCAGGTAACAGCAACAGGAATGATTATAGCTATTCAGATAATGATCTAAGGAATCGTCCCGTACAACAAGTATTTTACCGTTTGCAACTGATGGATAAGAATGGCCATTTAACTTATAGTAAGATACTCCGGTTTGATTGGAAGCAAAATAACTCAACCATTACTGTATTTCCTAATCCTGCTGTGAGTTCACTAAACCTATCCTTTTACCAGGGCAATCAAGGACCGGTGATGATCAGCATAACCGATATGAAAGGAACTGCAGTAAAAAAACAAGCGGAAAATATATCGGCCGGAAGAATAAGTATCAATATTGATGTAAGCACACTGCCTTCGGCTGGTTATATATTATCCGTAATTAATAGTGATGGCGCAGCAGTCCAACAGAAATTTATTAAGCAATAATAAGCCTGGTAAAAGAACCAAGGCAAAGACCTGTAACAACATCCAATAAAAAAAGGACCTCCATGGAGATCCTTTTTTCTTTATGTGTTAGTTTTTCTTATTGTACTACAAATGTTTTACTCATCAGCTTCACATCGCCATTAACCAGTTGCAATGAATACATTCCTGACTTAATGCCGGCGGGCAGTTTCAGGGTTTGGTTAATAGCCCCGCCTGTATGTGTGAAGCTCTGGCCCATTACCTGCATCCCTGCGCTGTTATATACTTTCACGATATAATTCCCTTTGGCAAGATCGGCGCCCTGGAAGGAAATATAACCGCCTGTAGCCGGGTTGGGATACAGGGATATATCTTTCACAGTCTTGTCCAGGTTTACTTTTACGATGGAACTGTAAGCAAACTTGCTGTCAAAATCAATGGTCCGGAGACGATAAAAGTTAACACCCTGGATAGGACTCGCATCAAAGAAACCGTATTTTGTTTCTATTGCTGAGTTGCGGGAGGCCACTTCGCCGATAGAATTATAGGTGATACCATCAGCTGAACGTTCAACAGAGTAGCGGCTCAGGTTTTCTTCCTGGTAAGCTGTCCACTCTATTTGTATGCCCTGTTGTTTTTCAAATGCTCTTATATTGCTGAATTTAACAGGCAGCGGGTTTTGTTGCGGTTGAGTGTTGCCAAGTGCAAAAGTTCCGAACAGGCTTATCCCATTATCTGCAACGGTGCCTGCTCCACCAACTCCTACAGAACCAGTGGCAGCCTGGTCAGTACCATTAGCCAATTGCCAGACTCCGCTATTAAGTCTTGCAACCGTTAAACCTGTAAGGCTGGTAGTATATGGAAAGCCACCGCATGGACTCTGTGCTGTCCAGGATACAAAAAGATTAGGTGTGCTTGTGCCCAGATCTCTTGTTAAAGTCCAGTATTCACAATTGCTGACTTCGATAAGCGGGCTGGGAACAGTACCGAGAGCCGCTCCACTGGCACGGAAATATTCTGCTGTAAAGCCGTCCCCATTGGCGCCTGCCGTATTAACCAGGCGGAGCTGATGATAACTGCCCGCCGGATCTCCAACAGGAAATGTAAAATCATCGTTACCGAGTTTCTGCATCGGGCCATCTACATAAGAACTGTTGGAAGCGCCGGATGCACCGGCCCCATCATTGATGATAAGTGTGTTAGTAGAAGTGGAAGTTACCACACCACTGGTGAAAGTCATAGTGCCGGTCACATTTACATCCTGGCTTAATGAAACACCACCAGATGTATTATTGATCGTTAATCCGAGAAATGCTGTAGCAGTGGTTCCACCAATTGTTTGTGCGGCAGCACCATTGAAAGTTACTGTTTGTGTAGTACCCGGAGTAAAAGTGCCATTATTTGTCCAGTTGCCGGAAACACTGATATCCTCTCCATTTGCATTAAGAGTTGCACCTGTATTGATTGTAACATTTCCACTGAAAGTTGTTACTCCATTCAGCATTAAGGCTGGGGAATTGGTGGAAGAAATCACCACATTTGGGGTGGTGCTTAAACTTGTAATTTCGAATGTAGAAGCAGCAGGTGTTGATGCATTTCCAAACTGGAGTGTGCCCCCGGTAATACTTATTGTACCTGCTCTCATATCCCATTCATTAACTGCAGCATCTGATCCCACTGTCTGGATGATAATTGTTCCTCCGCTCATAGTAAAAGATGACCCGGCTACAGAAATTTCAAGATTTTCTCTCGATGTACTACTATTATCAAATGTTGACAATAAAAATGTCCCACTGCTCATATTGAAAGTTATCGTTTCAAGAGTTGGACTTGATGTACCTGAAAAAGACGCTGCGACATTCAAAGTTCCGCCATCAATAGTTAATGATGCACCACTTCCATACCTCATGTCATCCCCGGTACCAGTTCCAACATTATAGGTTCCGGCTGTAATTTGTAAGGAACCATTCAATGTAACATCTGAACCCTGGGCGGTAACAGTAGCATTTGCATTATTTAACCACAAACCTCCTGCAGCAGGTATTGAGTAACCTGCAGGTGTAAAAAAGGTGTTCGATAAAACAAAACTGCCTGATACTTTGAAAACACCATCTGTTGGTGTCAGGAACGCGGCAGGAACAGTAAAGTTTGTAGTTGAAACTTCAACTATGTTGCTCCCAGTCGCCCCTGTATTATTAACAGTAATCAGGTTAAAATCAGTTGTACCACCTGTACCACTTACAGTTTGGTTTGCTGCACCATTAAAAGTAAAATTAATCAGATCATCACTGGTGATACAATCGAGTGTACCATTATTTGTTACATTACCAGCGACTAAAACACTGTGTGAGTTTGCACCAGCTGCGTTCGCCGTAGTTAATGTGCTCCCGCTTGCGATACTGATAAAACCAGAAACCGTTAGTGTACGGTTTGTAGTGCTATTAAAGGATAAAGTTCCACTCGTTCCTGTACCTATTGTCAGATTGGCGCAAGCCGCGTTAACAGTAATTGAAACAGTAAACCCGCCTTCAATAAATACATTATCACCTGCTACAGGTACAGAAGCACCCGAAGCTCCACCTGAAGTTGCAGACCAGGTGGCAGTTAAGTTCCAGGCGGTGCTAGCTACAGAATAGCGGTCAGCTGCGTTAACAACTGATGCAACAAACATCAGTAAAAAAATAATTGAATAGATCTTTTTCATGCTCACAAAATTTAAAAGTTTAAAAAAAGCCTGCCTGTCGGCAGACAGGGTTCGAAATTGTTTTGATCGTCACAGTTAAAGGATTCTTTGTTTTTTCGCGGGGATTGGAAGAACTATATCCTGTAGTAAAGAAATATCGCCTGTTGTTTTAAAACCGGTCGTCTCAGGTAAGAGGATTTAAAGGGATTCAGAGAGATTGGAAAGTATTGTGAAATACTAAGAAGATTTTAACTGCCGCAAAACTAAAAACTGTTTCCGGGGAATACTAATGTTTCAATGAAAAACTTCCTCGTATTTCTACTATAAAAGTAAGTGTTTACTACTAATATGTGGATAAGTTATTTAATATACCTGGCTGTATAGCTCTCTTTATTTTTTTTGAGCCCTTCCGGTTTACCTGCAAATACAATGTTTCCACCCTCATCTCCGGCCTCCGGTCCGAGGTCAATGATCCAGTCGGCACTTTTTATAATATCCATATTATGTTCAATGACCAGGATAGAATGACCTTGTTCGATCAATGCATTAAAAGATGCCAACAGCTTTTTTATATCATGAAAGTGAAGACCTGTTGTCGGTTCATCAAAGATGAAAAGGACTTTGTTGTTAGCCCTGCCTTTACCAAGAAAGGATGCCAGTTTTACCCGCTGGGCTTCTCCAACTGATAATGTACCGGATGACTGGCCGAGTTTGATATAGCCGAGGCCAACATCGCTTAACGGCTGAAGGGCCCCTGCCGAACCTCCTGAAGGATGGGGTAAGAAATCAATGGCTTCATCCACACTCATTTCCAGAACATCATAAATACTTTTGTCATTCACTTTTACTTCCAGCACTTCTTCTTTGAATCTTTTGCCGCCGCAACTTTCACAGGTAAGATGCACATCGGCAAGAAACTGCATTTCCACTACCTGTTCTCCCTCGCCCTTGCAGGTATCGCACCTGCCGCCGTCCACATTGAAAGAAAAATGTTTGGGTTGGAAACCCCGCATCTTGCTCAATGGCTGCTTCGCAAACAGATCCCTGATCTCATCATAGGCTTTAATATAGGTAACCGGGTTACTTCTTGAAGATTTGCCGATGGGGTTCTGGTCCACCATTTCTACCTGTGCAATGCCATCTGTATCGCCACTGATCTGTTTATGAAAACCGATCTTGTCACCAAATTCACCTTTCAATTTTCTTAAGGCCGGGTAAAGGATTTGTTTCACCAGGGTTGTTTTACCGCTTCCGCTTACACCAATTACCACACAAAGCACATTGAATTGAAATTCAACAGTGATGTTCTTCAGGTTATGTTGTCTTGCTCCTTCCACAGTAACGGA
>JBGPKR010000142.1:0-9257 GCA_041486045.1 Chitinophagaceae bacterium
AGTCAAAAGCAAGCATTGGATTTTTATTATCCAGAAAGCGCAGGGAAAAAAACAAAAATGTTATCAGGAAAAAAGTAATGAAGAGGAATTGAAGGATATTATTTTTTTTTCTCATTAAGCAATATCTGGCTATAGACTCAAATAAATGCCAGGTGTTTAAAGATAAAAATATTTATTGGTTATTATTTCCTTCCCGTTGATATACTTAATCTGACTAAGGGTATTCACTTATTCCTGGTAGAACAACCCGGATAGAGCATGAATTTTATTTTTATAATATCAATTTTAAAAGAACCCAAAGGAGGAGTTTACAATTATAATAGATCAAACTTCCTCTCAGGCATCCGCTGTAAATAAAACTACTTTGTAATATTGAATTACAAAATATTCATTTATTAATCTGTGCACTTCTCTAGCCCAGGTTCGAGTTTTTCATTGGAAGGTTTAAAGGAACTCGGGATTTTGCCATTTGATCAAGTGCCACTACACCAGTTCGAATCCGCTAGGGACCTCCAAAGAAAAATGCAAGAAAATGCAACTGACCCATAGGATTGTGCAAGCCGTTAAGAATACCTCTATACCTGCATCAGGAAATCAAATAAATTCACATCCGTCGGCATCCCCAGTTTTTTCCGCAGCCGGTAGCGGCTGATCTCGACTCCCCTGACCGAAATATTCATCAGTTGTGCCATTTCCTTGGTGCTAAGGTTCATTCTTAAATACGCCGATAATTTTAATTCATTCGGGCTTAACGAGGGGTATTTATTTTTTAGCGTAGAAAGAAAATCGCTGTGTACATTATCAAAATGCTTGGTAAACTGTTCCCATTGCTTATCAATCTTATCTTCTTCACACAATGACCGGATGATCTTTTTCAGGTCATCGGAATCTTTTGCATTCCCGGGATTATTCTTCAGGTGTTCCATTTGATCTTTTATCTTGGACAGTATTTCCCCCTTCTGCACCAGGTGCATGGCCACCGAAGCCAGTTCTGAATTCTTGTGCTGTATCTCGGCCTCCAGTTTTTCATTTTTGAGCTTCACAATCTCTTTGTCCGTTTTTTCTATTTCCAACTGGTGCAGGTACAATAACCGTTTCTGTTCTTCCTCGTGTTTTTTTTGCTGGTTCCTGAATTTATTTTTCTGGTACTTATATACCCAATAAGCGCCAACTAAGAAAAAACAAATGTATATGCCATAGGCCCAGTAGGTCTGGTACCAGGGTGGCAAAACGGAAAAGTTATAGCTTCCGGGTTCGGACTCATTGCCCAGGTTATTTCTCACTTTAACTTTAAATGTATAATTCCCGGCGGGAAGATTGGTATATTCTTTTTCCGTTTTCCTCGAGAACTCAGACCATTTTTCATCAAATCCTTCCAGGAAATAGCTGTATTCAATATTGGATTGCTGTGCATACACCGGGGAAGCGAATTCAAAATGAAATGAGTTCCAGGAATGGCTTACAACCGATTTTTTCATTTTTACAGGGATACTATCCTCGTTTACATCGCCCATATAACCGCCAAAAAGCAAGCTGTCTTTTTTATTCATCGCCTTCACAGCAGTGATCAGTACCCGCAAGGGATATTTTATCGTTTTGTATTGTTCAAAGTTGATATGGTAAAAGCCTCTTTCCCCGCCAATAAAAATATTGTTCTTATTTACAGGATAAATATGTTCAAACCCGCTGACAAATTTATTGGTGAGCTCCGGGAAATAAATGATCAGTGGTTTTGAGGCAGACATATCCACCACACCCAGGATCTTGTCAAACACGAACCAGATATTGCCGGAGTCATCTTCCTTTAGATATCGGATATTTTTTTTGCCGAATATATCATTGTAGAATGCCGAGGGCTCAAATCTATCTTTGGGTTCACTGTATTCAAAAATGCCATTTTCCGTGGTCAGGATGATCCTGTTTTTGATCTTGAAAAGATAATTGCCGTTGGCTGATTGAATCCCGTTTTGAAGGGAATAGTATTTCGTTTCCGGTGTATTACCCTTCAGTTGAACCCTGTAAACCCCTTTATAGGGATGGGATATCCAGATGTAGTTGTTATCTATACATACAAACCTGGCTGATTCAAAGTGGGCAACAATATTTTTATTTGTAAAGCCGCCATTAATATAATTGTAAAAATTAATACCCTGGTAGGTCCCTGCGATCATAACAGAAGACGGTAAAACATTATAAAAGGGGAGAAAGGTCCAGAACCCGGAACTATTATCGATCGGTTTTGCCGTATTGTTTGCAATCACAAAAGCCCCGTCGTGGTGTCCCATTAATAATTTGCCATTCACCTGGGATAAATTCCAGACCTGCCCCTGGGTATTGGTAACCGGGTAAAAATAACCTTTCACATAGCTGAGATCTTTTTCATCAGAGATACTTGTTTTGTACAGTCCATTGGAGGTACCAATGTATAATTCATTGTTGAAGATACTGGCGGCGTACCCTGAACCTTCGTTCAGGTAATCAGGGTATATATGTTTGATGGCATTGTTGTAAGCAATAAAATCAATTCCATTGTCCAGCCCCAGCCACAGGTTCCTCTCTTTGTCAAGAAATATGCCGAGTATATTGTTATTCTGCAGCCCTTCCTTTACCGAGAATTTTTGGATCAGCGCTCCTTTTTTATCAATGATATAGCAACCATCCAGGTTGGTAGTAAGGGCAATATGATCCTGGTTTACCATGATCGATGAGGAGATATGCGTGCTGGAAATATGATCCAGGAATGGCGACTGCATCCGGGTAATATCATCACCGATAAGCAGGAACGCTCCGTTCTTTACCGTGGTGAGTATAGCGCTATCTTGCCCGATCTCAGTTATGGAAGTTGCAAAATAATCTGCAGGCAATTCGGTTTTCTTCAAAAAAGGAGCCCAAACTCCGTTTTGGAAACTGAGCAGACCCTTATTGTAGTCCTGTGCAATAAGCCGGTTGTTACAAACAGTAATAAATCGCCAATGTGTACTTTTATAGATGCTGCTGTGAGTTCCGCTTATTTGGTAAATGTTATTACTGGTTTGGAAAAATATCCAGTCCCTGTAAAAATATATTTCCCATACATCTGTAAAGGATCTCTCTTCAACCGGGAGGAGGTTTTTTAACGAATGATAGACCAGTTGCCCTTTCTCATCAGGTGAAAAGTACCCAAATTCATCCTGGCCACCTACATATAGTTTATTATCAGGGCCAAATTCAAGGGACCTTACTATACTTTTATTAGGGAGAGGGTAGGTTTTCCAGTTAATCCCATCAAATGTCATCACCCCCTCACTATTAGCAAAATAAAGAACTCCCTTTTTGTCCTGCCTTATTTCCCGGTTTTGAGCGCCTCCACGGTAATTCTGTTTGGAATAATTGAGAATATCAGGAAGACCAATGGTATTTTGAGAATTGCAATGGTTAAATACAAGGAATGTAAAAAAAAGGGAGATATTTTTTCTCATGACAATTCAAATACAATGTGAAAGTACAAAAACTGTGATGATGTAGTAATGATGTAGTAAAATTAACTGCAAATCGCTGTTTATTAGGAAGTGATGTAGTAGAGATGTATTCCTTTATTTTTTATCTGAGCAATTAGTCTTTAGATTTATATTCGGGATTTCTTCTTTAGAAAACACACAAAACGATTGCTTATGAAACTTACAACTGCTACTCTGTTATGTGCATTCCTATCTATTATGGGTATGCATAAAGCCTTTGCACAAGGCTTCTCCATCTCAGGCCAGGTCACATCCCAAACGACCAATGCTCCTCTTGCAGGAGTAACTGTTTCGGTTAAAGGGACTACCATTTCAACAATTACAGATGCCAACGGGAATTATACGATCTCTGTTCCAAAACAAGGCTCTGTATTGCTTATTACCTATGTTGGTATGGTCAGTTTAGAACGAACTGTAAATAGTAGTGGAACTCAGAACTTTAGCCTGGTGCAGGGATCAGGCATACTTGATGAAGTAGTCGTAATTGGCTATGGGCAACAGAAAAAAAGCCTTTTAACAGGCGCTATTTCTTCTGTTAAAGCCGAACAGTTAAATACAGTTTCCAATACCCGTATAGAGCAGGCGCTCCAGGGCAGGGTTGCGGGGGTTGCAATTTTGCCCCAATCCGGCCAACCCGGGGCAGGATTAAGTGTAAGGATCAGGGGTACTGCTTCTAATAATAACACTGGCCCGATCTATATTATTGATGGTATCAAATCCGGAGGTATCGAATCTCTTGACCCATCTGAGATCGCATCTATCGAGATATTAAAAGATGGGGCTTCTGCAGCTATCTATGGTTCCGAGGGTTCCAATGGTGTAATTATGATCACCACAAAGGGCGGCAAAAAAAATTCAGGTGAGATCACTTATGCTGCCCAGTATGGATCACAATCAGTAAAAGATAATTACATTAAAATGATGAATGCACCGCAATACCAGCAATATCTGGTAGAAGCGGGTGTAAATGGCGCCCCTACATTTGCAGATGTGGCCGCTGTAGGCAATGGCACAGACTGGATAAATGCAGTTATCCAAACTGCTCCCCAGCAGCATCATTCATTATCATTCAGTGGCGGAAGCGAAAAGTCAACTTACTATATCAGTGGAAATATATTCCGGCAGGATGGCATTGTAGGTGGCAAAAAAGCCCAGTTTAACCGTTATACAGTCCGCCTGAACAGTGAACATAAAGTAAAGGACTGGCTTTCAGTTGGAGAGCATATATCCTTTTCGCATCACACAAGAAAAGCTATTTCTGATAATACAGAATTTGGTTCTATTCTAAGCAGCGCTACAGTAATGGATCCCATGACCCCTGTGGTGTATACAGGAGGCTTGCCCACGCATGTTCAAAATGCCATTGCAGCAAATAAACCATTAAGGAAAGATGCTAACGGTAATTATTATGGCATTTCAAATTTTTTAAAAGGAGAATATGGAAATCCTCTTGCAAGGATTGATATGGCAAAGGGCCAAAATGTTCAGAATAAAATATTTGCCAATGTATATGCAGATGTTGATATTATGAAAGGGCTGAAATTTACATCCCGTTTTGGTATAGATGCAGCTTTCCAGACAGGCCATGGCTGGACACCAACCTTCTGGTTCTCTGATGAAAGCCAGAACACCATTGCCAATGGTTATGACTATAGCGATACCTGGACGAGTTATGTTTTTGAAAATTTTGCTACTTATTACAAAAAGATCCGCAATCATAATTTCACGCTTCTGGCGGGCGCTTCTCAACAAAAAAATCATGAAGTACATATCGGGGGAAGTTATTCCGGTTTATTTAAGGAAGAGGATAAATTCTCTTATGCAGATTTTGTACCGGATGCAGTTGACCGTATAGGGAGTATTGCATTTGACATTACTTCCGCTTCTTTTTATGGAAGACTCTTGTATGATTATAGTGGTAAATATTTATTCAGCGCTTCTGTAAGAAGAGATGGTTCTTCCAAGCTCCCTCCAAATAACCGCTGGAAGATCTTCCCGGCATTTTCCGCCGGATGGATATTTACGAAAGAAAGTTTCTTTCCTGAAATCCTTGCCCGTAAGATAAACTATGGCAAGCTTCGTGGAAGCTGGGGACAGAATGGTAATGTAGGAAGTCTGGGTCTTGCTGATTACCTGAACGCTATAGGTGCAGGTGGCATCTATCCTGATGGTAATGGTGGATTTATAGTAGGAGCTTACCCACTCAGGCTCGCAAATGATGAACTGGTTTGGGAAAATGGTGAGCAATATGATATTGGCCTTGATCTTGGAATGTTTGGCAACAAATTAAACTTCACGGTTGACTATTATAAAAAAACAACCAAAGATCTGCTGACCGGAGGTGTTCCTCCAATATTCGTAGGTGCTCCTTTAGACAGAGTAAATGCAGGCACTGTAGTAAATAAGGGCTGGGAATTTGACCTGAGCTATAAAAATATACCAAGAAAAAATAATGGTTTTGGTTATGAAGTAGGAGGAAATATTTCATTCAATGATAACGAAGTAACCTTCCTTGATCCTAATTCGCCGGTATTATTAGGCGCAGGAATTGGAACAGGCTGGACTGCAACTTCATCCAAGGTAGGAGAACCATTCTGGTATTTTACAGGCTACAAAACCACCGGTATTTTCCAAACACAGCAAGAGATCACTGATTATATTGTAAAAAATGGCCTTACCGGGTACAATCCAAAACCAGGTGAACCAATTGTTATGGATGTGAATAATGATAAGCAAATATCTCCTGCTGACATGACGAGGATCGGCAATCCACATCCAAAATTCACCTATGGTGCCCGGGCCAATATTTCTTATAAAGGATTTGACCTGACTGTGTTTATTCAGGGGCAAAATGGCAATGATGTGTTAATGGGCTTTAACCGTTTAGACCGTGCAACTGCAAACAAACCTGAATTTTTCTTTCAAAACAGGTGGACAGGTGCAGGAAGTACAAATACATGGTTTAAATCTGATGCATCTAATCCTTACATATATAACAGCGACCTGATGGTATTTGATGGCTCTTTTATGAAGATCCGCCAATTGCAATTAGGCTACACCATACCTGGTAATATTTTGAACAAAATCAGATCAAAAACTGCCCGTGTATATGTATCACTTGATGATTTCTTCACTTTTACCAAATACCCGGGTGTTGATCCTGAAGTAAGTAATAACGGAAACAGTATAGGTATAGATCGTGGTGGTTACCCTATTCCAAGAAAAGCGATGGTAGGCTTATCAATCACATTCTAAATCAATTCCGAAAAATTAAAAATAAACAAAATGAAAAATTCACTTATAAAAATAGTAACCGTTTGCTTCCTGGTTATGATGATTACGGGCAGTTGTAAGAAGTTTCTTACCAACGAAATACCTGGTGCATATCCCGAGGATGATTTTTATAAAACAGATGCCGACGTTACACAAGCCGTAACCGGCGTATATGATATGATGCAGGCGCATTACAACAGTAACTGGGCAAGTATGTTCATGATAAAAAGCCTGCTGACTGACGAGAGCAATTGCGGTGGCAGCGATGCAGGAGACCAGCCGGGTTACCAGACACTGGACGATTATAATTTTGATGCAACCAATGATAAAGTAAGAGATGCCTGGAGGATGTGTTATTACACAATATACCGTGCAAATAAAGTAATCAATAAAGCAGATGATCTTACACCATTACGTAAACGCCTTATTGCAGAAGCGAAAGTATTACGGGCATATAACTATTTTGAACTGGTTACGATGTGGGGAAATATTCCATTGGTATTAAATGATATTCCGCCTTCACAATTTACATCTACACCCAGGGCGGCTAAGGCAGATGTTTATAAGCAGATCGAAAAAGACCTTAATGAAGCAGCCACTGTATTACCATTAAAAAATACATACGCTACCGCTGACAGGTTCCGTGTTTCAAAAGGCACAGCCCAGGCGCTGCTTGGAAAAGCACTTTTGTATCAGCAAAAATGGCTGGAAGCCGCGACGCAGTTTGACCTTGTTATCAATTCCAATGTTTATTCAGTTGCTCCAAGCATTGCTTCAGCTTTTTCACAGCAGGGGGAATTCGGACAGGAATCGATCTTTGAGATATCCTACTCCAATGCACGCAGTTACGACTGGGGCAATTTTCCCTGGGGCGCCGCTCCCGAAAGTAATATTCATATACAGATAATGGGGCCAAGAGGTGACTATTATACAAAGGCCCCGGCCGATTCCCTGCTGGCAGGCTGGGGATTTATACGCCCAAAACAAAAAATGTGGAATGCGTTTATTGCTGATGGTGGTGTGGCCAGAAGAAATCAAAGCATCATGTCCCAGGCTGAATTAATTGCAGCAGGCGGCAATTGGACTGCTCCTGGTGATCGTGATTATGAAGGTTTTTTTCAAAGAAAATATGGCTCATTCAGCACGCAAACAGGAGGGCCGATAAATGAACTTAATTATGGAACGAACTGGCGCCACATCCGTTATTCAGACGTATTGCTGATGGCTGCTGAAGCTTATTACAGAACAGATGAAAACAAAGCCCGTGGATATATAAACCAGATACGCCAGAAAAGAGGGGTACCTGATATTACAGCTACGGGTACCGCACTGTTTGATGCAATTGTACGTGAAAGGCAGGTTGAGCTTGCATTTGAAGGGGTAAGGTTCCAGGACCTGGTACGCTGGGGAAAAGCCGCTACAGAACTTGGCTCATTGGGATTTGTAAGCGGAAAACATGAAGTACTGCCAATTCCTGATTATGATGTAAGAACTGGTGGTCTTCCTCAAAATCCGGGTTACTAATATGGCTTAAAGTATTCGTTTATATAATTAATAAAAAATCATCAGTTATGAAAATTTTTATAAAAGGTAGCAGTTCATGCATCGCAGTTTTGCTATTCTCCATACTATTTTTTTCATGCAAATATGATCTAAGAGACATGTCGCCAAAACCGATAGCTTCTTTTACTGCAACACCTGTTTCAGGTGTTCCTAATAAATACCTGCTCACCAGTACTTCCCAAAACGCCTTCCGTTTCGACTGGGATAAAGCCGGCGGTACAGGTTATGTTCAGGGTAAGCAGATTGATACTGTTTACTTTCCTTACCTGGGCAATTATACAATTAAATTGCTCGTATTCGGGCAAAACGGTGTTGACAGCGCCAGCCAGGTTATCGTTGTTGCAGCAAATGATCCTACAGCATGCGTGGGAACACAACTTGGATTTATAACAAGCTGCACTTCAAAAAAATGGAAATTAGACCCAACAGCAGCAGCATATAAAGTAGGCCCCGGGCCTAATGACGGAAGCTGGTGGAGCAGCGGCCTGGGTGATGTTACCGGCAGAGTATGTGAATTCAACGATGAATACACTTTTACATTCAGTGCTGCCAGAACCTTTGCTTATGACAATAAAGGTGATTTCTATGGAGATGGTTATTTAGGTAATAATACAAATACCTGCCAGCCATCTTCCAATTATACAGCAGTCCAGGCTCCATGGGGTTCCGGTACGTTCACTTATACGTTTACACAAAATGCTGGTGTAGCTGGTTTAGGCCAACTTACTGTTATAGGATTAGGAGCCCATATCGGCTTGCAAAAAGTAAGAAACGGTGCTGAAGTAACAACACCGGCTACTTCTATAACCTATGATGTGTTGGCAGCAACGCACGATGTGGCAGGAAATTATGATCTATTAACATTAGGTGTTGCGATAGGCGCTCCCGGATGGTGGACATTCAGGTTGCGTTCATATTGATTTA
>JBGPKR010000143.1:0-9249 GCA_041486045.1 Chitinophagaceae bacterium
CAAAAAGAATGGCCAGATCTCACCACCGGAAAAAACATAAGCAACACCTGCAGCAGTTTAAACACAGCCAGGAGACTGCGGCTGATAAGCCCAAAAGCAAGTCCTCTGCTACATGGGTATTTGGCATTGCCGGTGCCATACTTGGTTTTGCCGTCAGTTATTTTGCTTCATCAGGCGCCATATTGTGGTTAGCAGTGGGGCTTATCGCCGGCAGTACTGCAGGTTATCTGATCGGTCGCAGGATCGATAACCAGAAAACTAAATGAAGATATTCTCAACTATTCATCACTGCCGCAGTTTTCCGGGAGACAGTTTACCCTGGTCAAACAAAGATTTTCTACTGGTAAAGAATGCTGCAGGAATAAGGATCGAACCGCCAAAAGCCTTCTTTACCGCCAATTGTTTCTGCAAGCATATTTCCGGACACGAAAACTTTGTAATTGCCCGGTTGCGCTGCAATAGATATTTCCTTACCTGAACCGTTAAAGGCAATAAATATTTTTTTCCATTTGTCCCCGGCTTTATCCCCGTTGATGGTGTAAACGATCAAACCGGGAGGCGTCCCATCCATAAATTTTATATTTTCAGCAATTTGTTTTGCCGTTGTCATCCGGAAAGCCGGGTGATCCTTTCTCATTCTGATCATGGCCTTTACATATTCAAACACATATTTATTCTTTGTTTTCAGGCTCCAGTCAATAGCATTGATACTGTCAGCTGATTGGTAAGAGTTCTCCACTCCTTTCTTGCTACGCAAAAATTCTGAACCGGCATGCAGAAATGAAATGCCTTGTGATGTAAGTACAATAGATAATGCCAATTTCTGCATTTCCTCTCTTTCTTTTTCGGTCGCATCTATTGCAGAAATAGTCAATTTATCCCATAGCACATGGTTATCGTGACATTCACAATAAGTAATAGTGTTGTAAGGTTGAGCAGCATAAGGTTTCTTTGAATAATTCACTTTTTTGTAATCCACCTGCCGGTGTTTGCAGCTCGCCGCTATCCCGAACTTTATACTTTCTTCCATACCGGGTTTGCCGCTCGCAAAACCTTTATCCGCATGATCAAAGACACTGCCTTTAATACCATCCCGGATATCATCACTGAAAACAGCAATGCGGTCCAGTTTATAGGCATTGGCTTTTATTGCCCGTAACGAATCCGGCAATGGCGAAGCGGCGGCTGTCCATCCTTCTCCATATAATAATATATCCGGCCTGATCTTATGCAGTTCTCTTGAAATAAGGTTCATTGTTTCTATGTCATGCACCCCCATCAGGTCAAAACGGAAACCGTCAACATGATATTCTTTTACCCAATACAAAACAGATTCCAGCATAAACTTCCTGAACATCGGTCTTTCGCTGGCCGTTTCATTGCCACAGGCAGTGGCATTGGAAAACTTACCGTCTTTTGTATGCCGGTAATAATAACTCGGAACTAACTGGTTGAAATTCGAAGTTTCAGTTAATGCTGTATGATTATACACCACATCCATCACTACTCTCAAACCATTGTCGTGAAATGTTTTTATCAATTGTTTGAATTCTCTGATCCGGGTTACCCCATCATAAGGATTGGTGGAATAAGAACCTTCGGGTACATTATAATTCAACGGATCGTATCCCCAGTTGTATTTTGCATCCGGTTTTGTTTCATCCACTGAATTAAAATCAAAACAGGGAAGCAAATGAACATGGGTAACTCCCAATTCCTTCAAATGATCAAGCCCGGTTGACATACCATCTGTATTCTTTGTTCCTTTTTCTGTGAGTCCTACAAATTTTCCCTTGTTCTTTATACCTGAATTGGCTGCAATGCTGGCATCCCGGACATGCAATTCATAAATAATAGCATCGGTCTTGTTTTTAAATAAAGGGCTTTTATCATTCTGCCAGCCGGGAGGATTGGATTCTCTCAGATCGGCCACCATGGCTCTTTTACCATTTATTCCAACAACTTTTGCATAAGGATCGGGCACTTCTTCACTCCAATGACCATTTATATTTACACGAAAAACATAATATGGCATTTTCTTGTTTTGCCTAATGGATGCATACCACATTCCATTCGCTCCTTTGACCATCGGGTGCTGAACCATGGTATCACCTCCTGTAGCTTTTTCATAAAAAATTATTTGTGTTTCTGATGCTGATGGCGCCCAAATTCTGAACATTGATTGTACCGGAGAATAAGTCAATCCTAGGTCATTGCCGGTATAAACAGGATATTTACTATACTCATCTTTTTGAGCTTTTCCTGAAAACAACTGGGCAAGAAAACCGAACAGCATAATTCCTTTCTTCATGAATAAATCAATTTGTCGCTTAAAGATACAAAATGGATGTGTGCAGAACTTCCTGCCAAAAATTCAATCAATAAAAAAGCAAACCTGTAAATTGTTGCCTTAATATTTAAAACCATTTCTTGCTGTATGGGAGATCTCCAGGTAAAAAAACAACCAAAGAAATATGATGCGGTAATTGTTGGCTCCGGGGCCGGCGGCGGCATGGCAGCCTACATATTATCCAAAGCCGGGTTAAAAGTATGCATCATCGAAGCAGGTTATATGTATGACCCGCAAAAGAATATTACCCAGTTAAAAAATTCCTGGGATAGTCCGAGACGCGGTGCCAGCACCAAGATCCGTCCCTTTGGGGACTTTGATGCCTGTTATGGCGGATGGTCATTAGAAGGCGAACCATTTACCAAAGAAGAAGGTACCGACTGGGCATGGTGGCGGGCAAGAATGCTGGGAGGCCGCACCAACCATTGGGGTAGGATTTCCCTGCGTTTTGGTCCTAAAGATTTTAAAAGAAAAAGTATTGATGGCCTGGGCGATAACTGGCCCATCGGTTATGAGGATATAAAACCTTACTACGACAAAGTGGATCAGTTGATCGGCGTATTCGGTACCAATGAAGGTTTGGAAAATGATCCTGATGGTTTTTTTCTTCCTCCCCCGAAACCAAGATTGCATGAACTGTTTATTAAAAATGCTGCCGGACAGGCCGGGGTGAAAGTCATCCCTTCAAGACTTTCAATACTCACCAAAAAAATAGAAAGCACAACAGAAAGAGGGGTCTGTATGTATTGTGGCCAGTGCAACCGCAACTGCAGTATGTTCAAAGCTGATTTTTCTTCCACCAATGTGCTGATATATCCCGCATTAAAAACAAACAATGTAGATATTGTTGCCAATGCTATGGCAAGAGAAGTATTGACCAACAATGAAGGATTAGCTACCGGTGTTTCATATATCAGCAAAGAAGACATGCAGGAATACCAGGTGGAAGGCAAAGTGGTGATTGTGGCAGCCAGCGCCTGTGAAAGTGCAAGGTTATTACTCAATTCCAAATCGCAACGTCACCCCAATGGATTAGCCAACAGCAGTAATGTCGTGGGAAAATATCTGCATGATTCAACCGGAGCAGCACTGGGGGGCATACTTCCGCAATTGTTTGACAGAAAGAAATACAATGAAGATGGCGTGGGTGGCATGCATATTTATTCTCCCTGGTGGCTGGATAATAAAAAATTGGATTTCCCGAGAGGTTATCATATTGAATACTGGGGTGGCATGAGCCAGCCTTCTTACGGTTTCAGTTGGGGAATTGAAGGATTGAATGGAAAATATGTGGTGAAAGAAAAGAAAAAAGAAGGCGGTGGCTATGGCGCTTCATTAAAAGAAGATTATCGTTATTTCTTCGGTTGCGGTGTGGGCATGGCCGGTCGTGGTGAAGCCATTCCATTAGAAAGTAATTATTGTGAAATTGATCCCAGCATGGTTGACAAATTCGGCATCCCTGTTTTAAAATTCAATGTGAAATGGAGTGAACATGAAATAAAACAGGCGAAACACATGAAAGAGACTTTTAAAGAAGTGATGCACAATATGGGCGCCATCATAACCTGGGGCGGGGATGATGATGAAAAGAATCAATATGGGTTAGCCAAACCCGGCGAGATCATACATGAAGGCGGCACGGTAAGAATGGGCAATGATGCAAAAAGATCGGCGCTCAACAAATGGAGCCAGGCGCATGACTGCAAAAACCTTTTCTGTGTGGATGGAGGGCAGTTTGTCAGCCAGGCTGATAAAAATATCACCTGGACGATCCTGGCATTAAGTATGAGAGCCAGTGAATACATTGTTGATGAAATGAAGAAACAAAATTTATAGTTTGATGTTGGAAGTTGGATGTTCGATGTCACGGATACTCCAATTACTGAACAGTCCTCAATTACAGGATATCCAACCTCCAACATCGAACATCAAACCTCCAACAAAAGAGTATGGACAGACGTAAATCTTTAAAACTGATCGTTACCGGCGCAGTAGCTGCACCGGCTGTCATCGCTGGCTGCAAAACGGAAGATAAAAAAACAACTGTAGCCAAAGATGAACCAAAGTTCAATCTTGATCGCAATCCGGACGAGCTGAAATATGAAAAGAAGTTGCTGGCCGGAGAAAAATTCTTTACAGAACATGAAATGGCAACCATTACTATTTTAGCCGACATCATTATTCCCAAAGATGAAATAAGCGGCAGCGCCTCTGATGCCAAAGTCCCCGAATTCATTGAGTTCATTGTAAAAGACATGCCATCACATCAAATCCCCATGCGGGGCGGTTTGCGCTGGCTGGACATGCAGTGCCTGAAACGTTATGAAAAATCCTTCAAAGATTGCAGCCATGAACAGCAGATCGAACTGGTGGACATGATCGCTTACCCCGATAAAGCAAAACCCGGAATGAAACAGGGAGCTTCTTTTTTCAGCCTCATGAGAAATTTGACGGCAACGGGTTTTTATACTTCAGAGATCGGGGTTAAAGACATCGGCTATACCGGTAACACAAGCACCCAATGGAACGGCGTTCCTGATGATGTGCTGAAGCAATACAAACTGGCCTACACAGAAAAAGAATTGAAGGAGTGTGTGAGTTTTGATGGTAAGTAAGAAAAGTTTCTTAACTTTCTTATTCTTCATGAACCATCAAACTAAACTCATGTGCAAGAAACTATTCTTCGCCGCAATATTATTATTTGTTTACGCTGTTACATCTGCCCAGAATTATGTCACACTTTACGAGGATTGCAATTATTCAGGCAAAAGCAAAACCCTTGAAGCCGGCACTTATAGCATGTACCAGATGAAGATCGACAATGATAAGCTTTCCTGCCTGCAGATACCCTCGGGTATGAAGGTCACTATTTACCAGGATGATAATTTTAGGGGCCGGTCAAAGACCTTTTATAACAATATCGCTTGCCTGGATAGGGAATGGAATGATATGGCCTCTTCCATTGTTGTCGAAAATCAAAACATTCGGGTTGGTTATGGTCAAAATGATTTTGTTGTTTTTTACAATGATTGTTATGCCAAAGGTTATTCCCAGAGCCTGCGGCCGGGAAGATACAGGGGCAGTGAGTTGGGCAATCTTAAATATAATATTTCTTCATTCACCATCTATGGCAACCTGAGAGTAAGAACATATATTAATAATGAGGGCCTCTCCGGTTATTCCTTTACGCATGATGCCAGTGAAAATTGCCTCAGCAATTCAGAAAATGATAAAATAGGTTCACTGGTGATCGAATACAGGCCCTCGCAACCAACTTACCCCACTTACCCAACTGTCGGAAACGGAAACTATGTCAGCATATATACCGATTGCAATTACAGGGGCAATAGCCTGCGTCTGGCTCCCGGTAACTACCGGGGTGATCAACTGGGTCTCTTCAGGTATGACATTTCCGCGATTGAAATTCCCTCAAGCCTGAAAGCAAGAGTTTATATCAACAATGAATACCTGAACGGTTCTTATTACACACTGAGTGAAAACATCAGCTGCATGAACAGCACCCTGAATAACAGGATCGGTTCAATAGTAATTGAAGAAGCATATGGCAACACACAATACCCCGCTTATTCAAATGAAAGAGTAGTGATTTATACCGATAACAACTACAAGGGCCAATCTGCCTCCCTCCTTCCGGGAACATACAGTACCATGGGACAGGCCGGTTTTCCTGATAATGCCCTGAGTTCATTAACCGTGCCTGTTGGTTACAGAGTGGTGATATATGAATTTGAAAATTTTGCCGGTAAAAGTTATACCATCACTGCTTCCAAACCAGGGTTTATTTTATCTAACTGGAACGATAAGACATCTTCCATCGCTGTTTACAGGGACAGGTGATCAGTAAGGCTGGTTATCAATTGCAACCAATGTTGCTGCAGGCTCATCTAAGCCAAAATCATCTTTATGCTTTTTCTTGTAAAATATAATATTGCATTTCTGGTTCTCAGTCTTGTTTCTGTATTTCTCCATGCACAACCTGTCCCGTCTCAGCAGGAGGATTGTAACAAATTTACCATCACACAACAGTCCCAGATACCGGCCACCTGTAATGCTATTACCATGACCATGCAGCATGACCAGCAGGACAAACCTTATTTATATGTAGCCAATAAAGAAGCAGGTTTGAAAATATATGATGTAACCGATCTCAAAAAACCAAAATTAGTTGCCACGGTTTCCACCAAATTATTTGCTTCGCTTCATGTAATGAACCTTACACAGAATGGCAACTTTGTTTTTCTCGCCATCGGCAATCATTTCAACAATAAGCAATCATCAGGCATAGCTATTATTGATGTAAACGATCCTGCCAAACCTGTTTTTATTTCTTACTGGACACTACCCTCTTCTTCCGGCGGCAGCGGTGTTGTGAAAGTGCAGGGTAATTATGCTTACCTCGGCGCCATGGGAAATGGCCTTGTCATTCTTGATATCAATGATAAAACAAAAATCAAATTCGTCTCTCAATTCATCCCTGACATCAATTATCCTGATCCCAAACCCAAAAAATCATTATTCAATGCAAGGGGTATGCAGGTAAAGGATGATCTTGTTTACCTGTGTTATGATGCAGGCGGTCTACGCATCATTAATACCAAAGACAAAACAAATCCTGTTGAGATCGGACGCTTCTCCAATCCCGTGATGAATGGCAAGCCAAGGGCATACAATAATATTGTGGTTGATGAAGATCTTGCCTTTATTACTGCAGATTACTGCGGTATGGAAATATTGAATATAAAAGATCCGGCAGATATTAATTCCATTGGCTGGTGGAATCCTTATGGTTGCCCGAAAAACAACTGGTTCAGCAGTCCCGTACATGCTAATGAAATTGCTTACAATAAAGATTGTAAACTGGTATTTATTTCCACAGGTAAAAGTGATTTAGATGTAATCAATATATCGAATCCTGAAAGTCCTGTTCTTTGCAAAGAATATGGAGGGCCCAAAAATGGAATGGGTACCTGGGGAGTTAGTTTATACAAAGACCAGGTTTATCTTTCCTATATCTGCGCATTTATTCCTTTTTCTTCCAACTGGACGGGGGTGAAAATACTGTCTTATGAAGGTTGCAGGTAAATATTGAAAACAGGGAAATTATTTTCATTGAAAAAAACAGGGCCTTCTTTCAAAAGCCCTGGCAGTTTCTGAATGAAACTGATTAAAAAAACGAATTGGACTTGCCTGCCGGCAGGCAGGCATTCGCTTACTGAACAACAATCTTATTGGTCACATTTACTTTATTCTCTTCGCTGGAAACCTTGAGCAAATAACTTCCTCTTACTGACAATTCAGGAAAGCTGAATGATTCTATTTGTGTATCATTGTTTATGGTTATTTCTTTTGAACTGATCAGCTTGCCATCTATATCCAACAGCTGCACCTGGTATTTGCCTGACGGCTGTTTAGAAAAAGATAAATTGACCACTCCATTGGTAACAGGATTGGGAAAAACAGCAATGCCGTTGTTTGTCAGTATCTCCTGTTGCTGGCCCTTCTGAACTACAGTTTCTTTAACAACTGGTTTTGTTTCTTCCGGTTCTTCATTCTTATTTTTCTTCTCTTTCTTTTTCTTGTCAAAAGCAAGATTGCCATTGGCAAGATCAGAAGCATTAAACACATCAGCACTTGTAGAAATTTTTTCTGCCTGCAATGTATTCAGGTCAAAGCGGTAATAACCAACAGTTGATTCTGAACTCGCGATAATTACTTTGCTGCCTTCTTCCACCATGGCGCCATTGGTGCTGAAGCCCTGGGGCAAACCTTTGATAACACCTGAATGCACAGCCACTTTACTTTCAATATTTATTTTGAAAACATGCCGGTTGGCGGTGAGCAGGTATAAATTACCGGAAGCATCAGCGATCATATCGCCGCCATAGCCACCGGGGCTATGCACAGAATATTTTGCATTGGCTGCATCATCTGTCAAGGCACCCAGGTCAGTGTTGGTTGGGTTTTTACCGGTAGTAAAACGAAGCAGGTGATTACCATCATTGGTCAATGCATACCCGTTGCCATCTGAAGCGATCACCATGCGGGTAATCTGGCTGGGAGCATCACCCATACCTTTTACTACGCCAAATGCTTCATCTTCGAAATAATATATTTTACCTGACTTCAGGTCAATAAAGCGAAGCTGGTTGATCCCCATCGGGGTATAATACAACCGTTCATGCTTTTTATCATAAGCCATGGCAGCTGAGTTGGTGGAGAAAGGTTTATCCGTGGAGATATTTTCTTTTATAATAACGGTCCGTGTGTAGGTTCTTACATTGTTACCAATTGCTTTATCAAGCTCCTGGTCAAGATTGACAACTTTTTTATCAGCAGGGGGAGTGGTAAATGTTGCCGTCAAAGTTTTACTGCCTGACTGATCTTTTTTTACTACGGCTTTCCCGGTTCTTGCATTCAACGCTTCGGTTTCCTGTTTGCTGTCGTAAATATTTTTTACAATGGATCCGCTGGTGACATCTACCAAACGAACTTCCCGCCAGCTTTTTCCGCCTTTATCAACAGCAGTAATAGCATAGCCGGTGGTTGTTTTGGATGCTTTATCATTTTTCTGGGCTTGTAAGTTTGTAATGAGCACAGTCATTACAAAGAGGAGTAGAAGTTTTTGTTTCATGGCATTAAGTTTTGTGAGAGTTAAACTACGACAATCTTCGTCGAAAAACAATAATTAGTGACAGAAGGCCTTTATTTTATGTAAATGGGAAATAAAGGCCCCGGCTGACCTTTCTTAAAGAGAGACTGTTATTTGCTGATCCAAATGGTTCTTAAGGCCAATTTGTTATATCAACTTAGCCGCTTGCTGCTTTATTATTCATCAGCACAGTATTTTTTTGCCGGCAGGATAAATAAAAAAACCACCC
>JBGPKR010000144.1:0-8930 GCA_041486045.1 Chitinophagaceae bacterium
GGATATTCGTTTTTCAATGTATTAAAGCAATGCGGGCAGGCCGTTACGATTTTTTTAATAGCATAATTGTTCAGGATCTGAATATTCTGGTAAGCCATCATCTGGAACATGAATTCATTGCCCGCCCTTCTTACCGGGTCACCGGTACACATTTCTTCTTTTCCTAAAATGGCATAATTGATCCCGACCTTATTTAAAATTGTTACAAAAGATTTCGTGATCTTTTGTGCCCGTTGGTCAAAACTCCCGGCGCAACCCACCCAAAATAATACTTCGGGATTTTTGCCTTCTGCAAATAATTCAGCTACGGTAGGAACATTCATCAATCAAAATTTGTTTCAAAACTAAAACATATTGGTATTACTTATAAAATACTTTTCTATCTTACATTTCATATCATATTTTTGGCGAAAGGATGCGCATAAAAAAAATTTTTCAACAACTGACCAACTGGGAACTCTGGAACTTTTATGTTCTCTATTTCCCTATCGGCCCGGTATGGCTCTGGTATTGCCTGCGCAGCTGGTCGATGTGGTATTTCAGTTCCTCCAATCCAACTATCACCTTCGGGGGTTTTGAAGGTGAAGGGAAAAAGGAAATGTATGACCAGTTGCCGCCCCACCTGGTTCCCCGCACTATTTTTATTATGCATGACTGGCCATACCAGGAGGTGAAAAATAAGATCAGCGCAGCAGGGTTTACTTTTCCTTTCATTGTAAAACCTGATATCGGGATGAAAGGAATTTTATTCCGGAAAATTGATAACGATGAGCAATTAAAAAAATACCACCATAAGATCCCGGTTGAATATATTGTACAGGACCTGGTAGAATTACCGGTTGAAGTCAGTGTATTTTATTATCGTCACCCCACGCAGCAAAGAGGAACAGTAAGTGGCTTCATTCACAAAGAACTGCTGCAGGTTAAAGGGGACGGTCAATCCACCCTAAAACAACTTATTGAACAACACCCCCGGGCCAAACACCGGGTGGAAGAAATGGAACATCGCCACGGCCACCGGTTTGACCGTGTTATCCATGACGGGGAGATATTTTACCTTTCCTATGCGGGCAATCACAACCGGGGGGCACATTTTACCAACCTGTACAAAGAGATAGATGATGACCTGGTCAGTGTATTTGATGATATCAGTCATTACACCGATAAATTCTACTATGGCCGTTATGATATTAAAACCACATCTATTGAGGATCTCAAAAAAGGAAAGAATTTCCTGATCCTGGAATTTAACGGCTGCGGGGCTGAACCCAATCATATCTACGATTGTGATATGAACATCTGGAAAGCTTATGGCGTGATACTGCATCACTGGAAGGTTTTATATAAGATCAGCCGCTATAACCACAGGAATGGAACGCCTTACTGGTCTTTTAAGAAAGGATGGAAATATCTGAGGGATGCCAAAAAGCATTTCAAGATGCTGGCAAAATTTGACTGACCTTCGGCTCACCTGTTTCTTCGTATTTTCGTTTTATGCGGCCCTTGCTGAAAATTTTTTTTACCGGGATGCTGATCAGTTTTCTCGGTTCTCTTCCCCTGGCAACAATGAATGTAGCGGCGATGCAAATCGCTATTTCAGACAGTATTACCGATGCCATGCTGTTTTCATTGGGTTCTTTACTGGTTGAAATTATTTATGTCCGTCTTTCACTGGTGGCGATCCAATGGATAAAAAAGCAAAAAAAACTTTTTAAGATACTTGAGTATGTAACTCTTTTGATCATTCTGGCCCTCGCTGCTTCGAGTTTCTATGCAGCGATGCACCCGGAAGTAAAAAAGAATGTGGTACTCAGCAGCACCTTGCCAAAGTTTATACTTGGAGTGGTTATGTGTGCTGTAAGCCCGGGGCAGATAGCCTTCTGGCTGGGATGGAGTACCGTCTTATTTACCAAGAAAATATTATTACCAAAGAATAGTCACTACAATGTATACATAGCGGGCATTGGCATCGGTACATTCATTGGCAATTGTATTTTTATTTTTGGGGGTCTTCTGATTGCTCAAAAGATAAGCAGGAACCAGCATATCGTTAGCTGGGTTATCGGTGGAATATTCCTGGCTACGGCTATTTTACAGGTATGGAATATGGCACGCAAAAAGGATACCGGCGGAAAGAAGAATAAAAAAAGATAAGGGGAGACTGATTTTATCTATGAAAAGATTTTTTCAAAAAATAGTTGACTGGGAAAAATGGTCCTATGATGTTATTTACCTGCCCATTGATGTCATATGGCTTTGGTATGCTATAAAGGCGAGGGCATTTTGGTATTTTACTCCTGTTAATCCTACGCTGATATTTGCTGGTTTTGAAGGGGGGAGCAAAAAAGAAATGTATGACCAGTTGCCACAATGCTGTTACCCGACAACCATCTATGTCAATCCTGAAGAAAATATTGAGAAAGTTAAGGCAGATATGCAAGAGGCAGGATTGAATTTTCCTGTTGTTGTAAAGCCAGATTCAGGTATGGGGGGTGTGCTGTTCAGGATCATAAAAAATGAGAACGAATTAACGATATATCATTATAAAGTGGGGGAGCAATATGTTCTGCAGACCTTTATTGATCAATCGCTTGAATTCAGTGTATTTCATATCCGGTATCCCGGGGAAACGAAAGGCATCATTACCGGCCTGATCGTAAAAGATTATCTCCATGTAACAGGCAATGGCAGCAATACCCTGGCTGAACTGGTTGGTTCACATCCATCCGCAAAATACAAATTGGGTGAAATGAGAAAGCGACATGCGGATAACTGGCAAAAGATCATACCGGACAATGAAAAATATTTTCTCAGTTTGGCAGGTAATCACAGTTCAGGGGCCAAATTCATCAACCTGAATGATGAAATCGATCAGCAGCTTTGTGATGTATTTGACAGGATAAGTAATGAATCCGGCCAGTTTTATTTTGGCCGCTACGATCTGAAATGCACTTCGCTGGAAGATCTGAAGGCCGGGAAAAATATTAAGATACTTGAGTATAACGGGGCCGGAGCTGCCATCACGCATGTCTTTGACCGCAACATGAGTTATGGAGCTGCTTTGAAGGAAATTCTCAGGCACTGGCATCACCTGTACCGGATCGGGAAGATCAATCATAAGAAAGGGGTGCCTTACTGGAGTTTTATGAAGGGTTACCGGTTCATGCAAAAAGCCAAAAAGAATTTTAAAAGGATGCAGGAAATAGATAAAGCATTGATTTGATTTCCAGGTAACGGTTTTCCCGGTTTGTACAAATACCTTATTTTTTATAACGAATGATAGAATTATTTTTTTCAGCCATGCTCGTAAGTTTCCTGGGGCAGTTGCCATTTGGCAATATGAACCTTACAGCCACACAACTGGCCGTGCAGGAAGGATATAAAAATGCCTGGAAATACAGCATCGGGATAGTTATCATTGAGGTCATTTATTTACGGCTTGCATTAACAGCGATGGATTGGGTTGTAAAGAATCAATTGTTATTTACGATCATGCAATGGCTTACCGTAGCGGTATTCCTGGGTTTGGGTATCCTGAGTCTGATCATGGCTACCCGGCAAACAAAAGATAAAAAGGGATTGTTGCTCAACAATAACCTGGACAGGTTTTTACTGGGTGTCAGTGTTTCAGCCATTAACCCGGCACAGATCCCTTTCTGGTTTATCTGGAGCACACAATTTATTAATATTGGAATATTGAAAACAACAACAACTGATTTTAACCTGTTCACAGGGGGCGCTGCTGTGGGTTCAGTGGCAGGTCTTGCTTTATATGTCTATGGAGGCAAATGGGTAATATCCAAAATGAAGGCCAGCAACAGGCAATTAAATATTTTTATGGGAGTAGTATTTATTCTGGCCTCCCTGTATCAATTGTATCATATACTGTTTAAACCGGGAATTGTTCAGCATTGATCAGTCCTGATGTTATTTTTTGGCAGGACTAAAAACCAATTGATGAAAATGTTATTTTATTGTTCACTTTTAGTATTAGCCTGGATCGTATTTGCCCGATTTTTTATGAAATTCAGGATACCGGATAAAATTGCCCGTGAAAAATTTGCAGCTGTTGATGTTCATTTATTTACCGGAACTATTAATACCGGTAATAACAAATTGCATTATGCACAGACAGGGAATGATTCGATGCCAACTTTGTTCTTTGTACATGGCAGCCCGGGCAGCTGGATGAAGTTTGGAAAATATTTACAGGATAAAGATCTGCTGAAAAAATTCAGGATGGTTTCAATAGACAGGCCGGGATTTGGTTATAGCCAGTTTGGAAATGTAAAAAACCTGCAAGAACAATCAAAGATAATCAGTGAATTATTGACCAGGTTACAAAACGGTAAACCCGTATATGCGATCGGCCATTCTTATGGCGGCCCCATGATCGTTAAGCTGGCATCAGATAACCCGGGAAAGTTTTCCGGTCTGGTATTACTGGCAGCCTCCCTTGATCCCATAGCCGAAAAACCTGAGAGATGGAGACCTGTTCTATTTAAAACTCCATTAAATTATTTTGTACCGGGCGCCTGGAGGCCATCTAATAAAGAGCTTTGGTATTTAAAAGAAGATTTAAAGAAATTAATTCCCGGTTTTGCAACAATTACCTGTCCTGTTTATATAATGCATGGCGATAAGGACGGACTGGTGCCCGTAAGTAATGCAGGGTATGCCCAAAAAATGCTGCTGAATGCAAAATCAGTTACGGTAACAATAATCCCCGGTGCCGGTCATTTTGTTGCTGATAAAAATTATGAACTGGTAAAAGAAACATTATTGAAGTTGTATTGAATTGATTTCATATTTTTAACCTTAAATAAAAACTTATGTCCTTAAAAGATGCTTTTATCGCCGAACTGAAACATGAATCAGCTTTAACCAAAAAAATGCTGGAAAGAGTTCCATTGGATAAGAAAGACTGGAAGCCGCATGTAAAATCAATGACCCTGGGAAGGCTGGCTACCCATGTGGCAGAAATACCCCATTGGACTTCGGATATCATCCATATTGATGAGTATGATTTTCAAAAACACTACATACCCGGTCAGACTGCTTCCACGCAGGAAGAATTAATAAAGACATTCCAGGAAAAACTGGATACAGCCATTGCAGACCTGGAAAAAATGAATGACGGGGACTTTAAAAAAATGTGGGTGGTAAAGAACGGGGAGCAGGTATATTTTAATTTACCCAAAGTTGTAGCTATCAGGGGCTGGTCATTCAGTCACCTCTTTCATCACAGGGGGCAATTATCAGTTTATCTCCGGTTGCTGGATGTACCCATTCCGGGAATGTATGGACCCAGCGCTGATGAACCCATGTAATTGCAATTACTTATAAACTTTCCAATGACCACAAATCAATTGAACCGTTCACTGGGTTTAAAACTTGTAGTAGTTGTTGTCATTGGCAATATCATAGGATCCGGCGTTTATAAAAAAGTTGCGCCGATGACCGATGCGCTGCATTCACCCGGCTGGGTGCTGATCTGCTGGGTGCTTGGTGGTATCATCAGTTTATTCGGTGCATTGAGCAATGCAGAAGTGGCTGGCCTGCTTGCCGACACAGGGGGTGAATATGTTTATTATAAAAAAATTTACAATAAGTTCTTCTCTTTTATGTTCGGCTGGTCGCTGTTTGCAGTGATCCAGACCGGAGCCATTGCGGCCCTTGCATTTGTATGTGCCGAATCATTGAACCATATTGTTCATTTACCACCTGTACTAACATCATTAAGCGATATTCATATCGGGGAGAAATTTTATCCCTTTGCTGACCTCAATGTAAAGCTGACCGCGATCCTTCTTATCATCCTGCTTACATGGATCAACCGAAGAGGGGTGAAAACGGGAGCAGGGGTGAGTACTGCGGTTCTTTTGTTGGTATTTGGCAGTCTTCTGCTGATCGTGGGCTTTGGTCTTAGCAGCGGGCATGCTGATATCCCGGGTGCTTTTTCATTGAGAACATCCGATGCCTCCACCGTTAGTTTCAGCGCTGTATTCACCGCTATGCTGGCTGCATTCTGGGCTTACCAGGGATGGGCATCTGTTGGTTTTGTTGGTGGAGAAATAAAAAATGCAAATAAAAATATCCCGAGAGGGATCGTGATCGGCATTTTATCCATCATCGCAATTTATCTTTTGGTCAACCTTACTTACCTGTCGCTTTTGCCGGTTGAAAAAATTGAGACTGTTTTTAAAGCAGGCAACCAGATCACGGCCGTGGAAGCAGTACGGAGTTTTTGGGGAGATTTCGGTGCATTATTTATTTCTGTTCTTATTTCTGTTACCACACTAGGCTGCACCAATGCCACCATATTAACGAGCTCACGGATCTATTATGCCATGGCAAAAGAAGGATTGTTTTTTCCCAAGGTTTCAAAACTCAACAATAAGCAGGTGCCTTCCAATTCTTTATTGTTCCAGGCTGTGTGGGCATGCCTGCTGGTTTTATCAGGGACTTTTGATCAGTTGACAGACATGATCATCTTTGCTGTCTTTATTTATTACGGGGCAACCACGCTGGGAGTTTTTATCCTGCGGAAAAAGATGCCTGATGCGCCGCGGCCTTATAAGGTTTGGGGTTATCCAATTGTGCCTGTCATTGTTATTTTATTCTGTGCGGTATTATTCATCAATACCATTTTTGCAAGACCATTAGAGGCAGCTATTGGTATGGGGTTGATGTTAACGGGTGTGCCGCTATGGTTTTGGTTCAACAGGAAGGGGAGAGCCGGGAGTCATGAGTCGTGAGTCGTCAATGGGCAATAGACAATTGGCAATAGGCAATAGTGAATATAATATTGTATGTGACTCACTTGTTCCTTGTGCCTTCTCAATATTAATCCACAATAAAAAGCTTGCAACCGTTTTTGCTGGAACTGCGGTGGGCTTCGCATTTATCACCTACAAAATAGGTCATGCCTTTAGTCAGTTTGAAAACAGAGCCATCTTCCAATTCCGTATCCATTTCACCTTCTGTGCAAAGAATAATATGTCCTTTGCTGCACCAGTGATCCGCTTTATAACCCGGGGAATATTCTACCATCCTGACACGGATATCATTCAGCATTTGTGTTTGCCAGTAAGCCATACCGGTTTCGCCTTTATGTTCTTCTTTGGCGACAGAAGACCAGTCGAGAGTTTGAAAGGGAAAAGAAGAAATATGCATAGCAGGGGTGGTTAAAAACTTATTTATAGTTTGCCATATCAATAAGCTTATTTACATCATGCACAATAATTTTTCTGCCTTTTGTTTCTAAAATACCGGTTTCCTTAAATTCTGTTAATACCCTTACCACATTTTCTCTCGCGGTGCCTACAAGACTTGCTAAATCATCACGGCTCATATTTATTTCTACCGGCATTCCGGGTTGAAAATTCACTTTGTATTTTTCTCTTAGTACAATTAATTGAAGGGCCAATCTTTCTCTTACGGATTTTTGGGCAAACATAGTCAGGCTGTTTGCTAATACAGCAAACTCATGGCTTAATGTTTTCAACAACCTCCTGCTTAATATTTCTGATTGGTGCAATGTTTCTAAAAAATCTTCCCTGGGTATAAATGAAATCATGCTTTCCTCTATGGCAGCAGCTGAATCAGGGTAACGTTCTTCTGCTAGTATAGCATGGTATCCTAATATTTCACCTGTATTGGCTACATAAATGATCTGTTCCCTTCCTTCTTTATCTAATTTGTATTTTTTTACTTTACCATCACTGATAAAAAAAATACCACTGGGGTAAGAACCTTCCCTGAAAATGATCTCTCCTTTTTTATAAACCTGTTCTGTTTTATTAGCCATTAGCAAATCAAAATCATCCAGGGGCAAATCTGTAAGAACCGATTCGCTTTTAAAATCCCATTTATCTATCGGGAAAATTCCTTTGATACTCATGTTATCGGCAAAAATACTCCTTTAAAAATTGATAAAACTCACTTTTTGCAGTGACAATGTTTACCACAGAGCAAGGGTAAGCAAAATAGTTTTGCATTATGGACATGGAAAAATCAACAAATAAAGACCTGTACTACACCAACGATCATGAGTGGATTGATTTTCGGGGTACTGTTGCTTATGTAGGAGTTTGCGGTTTTAAGCTGATTGGCTTCAAATCAATACACCAGATAAGTTTTAAGGAAACTTCAGGTTTCAGAAAAAAAGGGGATGTAATTGCTACAATAAAGTATAATGATTATCAAATTGAGGCTCACATGCCCGTTGATGGCAAGGTAGTGCAGATAAATGATATACTATTATCCGGTGACCAGAATGTATTGCTGCAACATCCTGAAAATAACTGCTGGATTGCATTAATTGTTCCCGCGCAGCCGTATGAAAGAAATGATTTGCTATTGCCGAAACAGTACCGGATAAATGGCAAGAGTAAATACGCAAAATAAAAGCTCATAAGTATTAAGTACCATAATATGCCCCTGCTCGAAAAAAGAATATATGCAGAAAAATGGTTTAGTTCGGACGAACAGTTTAACCAGCTTTACCCCTTATCCATACAAACCCTGGCACGCAGGCACTGGACCCCTTTAAGTGTTGCAAGAAAAGCTGCTGATTTTTTAGCGGCAGAAAATAATGTAAGAATTCTGGATATAGGTAGTGGTGTTGGGAAATTTTGCCTGGGTGCTGCATACTATAAACCAAAAGCATTTTATTATGGTGTTGAACAAAGGAAAGGTTTAATAAGCTATGCGGAAACTGCAAGGGAATTCCTTCACCTTGAAAACGTTTCTTTTTTTTGTGGAAATTTTACCGGGTTAGATTTCAGGAATTACGATCATTTCTATTTCTACAATGCTTTTTATGAAAACCTGGCGGGCACAGATAAAATAGATGACAGTATTGACTATACGGGTGAGCTATACAATTATTACAACCGCTATTTGTATAAGCAATTGGAACAAATGCC
>JBGPKR010000145.1:0-8915 GCA_041486045.1 Chitinophagaceae bacterium
ATGAGTGCCATGAAGATCATTGATGAAATTCATGATAAGGGCGGCCGTATCACTTCATTTAAATCGCATTGCGGCGGATTAGTGGCCCCGGAAAGTGATGACAATCCCTGGCACTATAAAATAAGCTGGAATCCCCGTAATATCATTATGGCAGGAAAATCAGGAGCACATTTCAGGGAAGATGGCAAAGAAAAGAAAATGGCTTATGAAGAATTGTTTACTGCAGAAAGAGTAGTTGAAATTCCTGAAATAGGTTTCCTCAGCTGGTATCCCAACCGTGATTCATTGGGTTATACCCCGCTATATGGATTACAGGATACAAAAACTTTTATCCGTACCACCCTCCGGCATCCTGATTTTATGTATGGATGGAAAAATGTGATTGACCTGAAGCTGACCGATGAAACGGCTCAATATGAAACGGATGGTAAAACGCTGTACCAGCTTTTTAAAGAGCATATGGACAAAAATGGTTTTGGCGAATGGCTGAATCAAAAATTAACAGAGCGGTTTGCAGAAACCAGGAACCTGTTGGAAAACCTGATGAAACTAAAGGATGCGGAGAACGAAGCAAAAGAAGATGGTGAAAAAATCCCTGAAGCGTTTATGACGGCGGATGAAAAAGGAAATCTTGAGGAGATCGCCGTTGATGATGTAAAAAACAGGGCAGCTGCATTTGTTGCTCAAAAAATGCATGAAGCAAATCTTACGCTTAAACAACTATTCTTTTTGGGTTTAGATGACCAGGATACATTGGTGAATAAAGGATTCTGCAGCCCCGCGGATATTTTACAATTTGCCGTTGAAAAAAAACTGGCCCTCCGCCCTTATGATAAGGATATGATCGTGATGTTGCATGAATTGGAATATGAGGTCAGAGGTCAGAAGTCTGAAGTCAGGAGTTCGTTGGTCGTTAAAGGTGAAAACAATTTAAGGACAGCTATGGCTAAGACTGTAGGCTTGCCATTGGGTATTGCTGCCAAACTTATTTTGAATGGAAAAATAAAATTGAGCGGTCTGCATATTCCCACGGCTAAAGAAATTTATGAACCGGTTTTAAAGGAGTTAGGAGAAAATGGGATTAAATTTCATGAAGAGATCAAAACTGCTTAAGTAATTCAATCAGCTCAATCACTCCTTCTGTGGCTGGTTTTTCGATCAGGGTCAGGTTTTTCATAGGTGAAGTGTAGGGAATTTTTTTATCAACAATAAACTTTGGGGTTTCCAGTTCAACATAGTTGATCAAACCTGCTGCAGGATAAACAACCAATGAAGTTCCAACCACTACAAAAATATCTGCTGTGTAAACGACATGCACCGCCTCTTCCATTTTCGGTACCGGTTCTTCAAACCAAACGATATACGGACGGAACTGGGCCCCATCTTCAGCAACATCTCCAAGTTTTATATCGCCTTTTATTTCTGTGATTAACGTTTCATCCCTTTCACTCCGCATTTTAAATATCTCTCCGTGCAGGTGAAGGACCTTGGTTGACCCGGCTCTTTCATGCAGGTCATCAATATTTTGGGTGATGATAGTAACATCATATTCTTTTTCGAGTTGGGCCAGGCCGTAATGGGCTGCATTGGGTCTTGCTTCAGCCACATTTTTTCTCCTTTCATTATAAAAGTCAAGAACTAACTGCGGATTCTTCCTCCATCCTCTCGGTGTAGCCACTTCAGTTACATCATATCCTTCCCATAATCCATCGCTGTCACGAAAAGTTTTTAACCCGCTTTCTGCACTGATGCCGGCGCCGGTGAGTACTACAAGTTTTTTTCTTGACATACTCAAATTTAGCAATGTTAATTAGTTAATTGGTTGATTGGTTAATTTTGGGGTGTTTTACAGTGGCAAATTCACTATTTTATAGCCTAATTAACCAATTAACTATTTAACCAGTTAACAAGAATTAATTCTTCGCTAATGAGGTGGCCGCCTGCACTAATTTGATGAATTCAGCCCTATATCCATTGTCATCATTTCCTTTCGCAGATTTTGCAAGACTGATCACCTGGTTGTAAGTGGCCTGTTGTTTATACTCAGAACTTCTGAGCAGTAAACCAAATTCAGCCACTGCCGCTGAGAAACGGAAATTATCAGAAGTACTCACCAATTCAGTATGAGTATCAATCACGGAGTGAGTGATGAGTTTACTTACATCCTCATCAGGTTTTTTATAACGAAGTTTAATGGTCATGATCTCATTGGTATTGCTGCTCACTACTTTTTTGTCATTGCCCTGGTATTTCAACGGGTCAACGGATTTAGTAAAATCATCCTTCACTCCCACCGGGATCACTTCGTACAGGGCTGTTACGGTATGACCGCTTCCCAGTTCGCCTGCATCCTTTGCATCATCATTGAAATCCTCTGACGCTAACATGCGGTTCTCGTATCCTACCAAACGATAAGCCTGGACTTTCGCAGGATTAAATTCGATCTGGATCTTTACGTCTTTGGCGATGGTGAACAAAGTGCTGCCAAATTCACTCACCAGCACTTTTCTTGCTTCGTTGATATTGTCAATATAAGAATGATTGCCGTTTCCTTTGTCGGCAAGCTGCTGCATTTTATTGTCTTTGTAATTACCCATCCCATAACCCAGCACGGAAAGAAAGACACCGCTTTTTCTTTCCTTCTCCACCATTCTTACCAGTTCATCATCGCTGCTGGGGCCTACATTAAAATCGCCGTCGGTGGCAAGAATAATTCTGTTGTTTCCGTCCTTTATAAAATTCTCTCTCGCAGTTTTGTAGGCGAGTTGAATTCCTTCACCACCAGCGGTGGAGCCACCTGCCTGCAAATTATCAATGGCTTCTTTTATTTTTACTTTATTGCTTCCGTTTGTTGAAGGCAATACAAGACCTGCACTTCCGGCATAAACAACGATCGCCACTTTATCCTTTTCACGCAATTGATCAACCAGCATGTTCATGGATGCCTGCACCAATGGCAGTTTATTGGGTTCATCCATGGAGCCTGATACATCCACTAAGAAAACCATATTGGATGCGGGGAGATTGTCAACAGGAATTTCCTTTCCCTGTAAACCGATATGTACCAGCTTGTGCCGGGGATTCCATGGGCAATCAGATATTTCTGTGTTTACGGTAAACGGATCGCCGTTATCAGGTTGGGGATAATTATAATCAAAGTAGTTGATCATTTCCTCGATGCGAACCGCACCGGCTGGTGGCATTGAGCCATTTTCAAGGTATCTCCTTACGTTGCTGTAAGCAGCTTCGTCCACATCAATGGAAAAAGTGGAAAGAGGATTTTGTGTGGCAGAGAGAAATTTGTTTTCAACGATGTTATCGTAGTCTTCGGTGTTGAAATTTGCTTTTTCTTCGACGATCATTTTGCCATCGTCTATTGGAGGCGTTACGGCATTTTGATCTGCTGTTCCTTCCTGGTTTATGGTTGTGATCATCATTTCCCGCTGGCTGTCGGTTTTAGAAGCTGCTGGAGGAGTTTTTTGCGCTTCAATTTTTCGATTTAATGATTCTATACTCTTGTTTGAGCTACTTGATCTTTGATCACAGGCAACGGCTAAGCACAGTATGGCAGCTGCCAAAACAGCGATTTTGATTTTCATGACTATAAATTTTTGAGTTTCGAATTATGAGATGCAGAGTTCTTGTTTTTGCATAAAAGAAAATGATGCTGTATCAAAAAGAAGGAATTAAACACAGAGTAACAGAGTGTTTTGAGTTTCACAGAGAAAGCCGAAACAGAAAGCCAGGCCTCTGTGTTTCTCTGTAACTCTGTATCTCTGTGTTGGACTGTCACTTTTGACAGTCTCATTTAATTACTTCAGCTTGGTGAACAGAATAACGATGCTGTCTTTGGATTGTACCTGCAGGCTATCCTGCGTCAGTTTCAGAACAGCAAAAATTTTTCCTGTTGAATCACTGGCATTTTCTTTCCATACCAATTCATTGTTCTTGTTCCATTCATAATGTGAAGTGCCGGCTTTGGCAGAATCGGTGAGAGACCTTACAATGTTGCCGTCTTTCAGAAAATCATACCTGTAGCTGCTGAAGGCGGAATCTTTTCCGGCATCTGCCTTCCATTTTCCAACAATCCATTCTTTCTTAATGTCGTTGGTTGTTGCATTTTTTTTCTTACGGAGGAAAAAGAAAGCTCCTGCTCCGGCTGCTACAATGAGCAGCCCGATGAATAGTTTGTTCATGGCTATACTTTTTTAATGATTAAATGTGAATCGGATATTGATTCCTCAATACATAAAAAAGTAACCTTCTGGGTTTGTTAAATGAATTTTCGATTGGTGAGAAACCAACCAGTAACCAGCAACTAATTCTCTCCTGCCAGTTCCATGACTACTTTCCACTCAGCATCACTTACCGGCTGAACAGATAAACGGCCAATTCTTACCAGTGCCATTGAAGCAAGGCGTTTGTCTTTCTTAATGGTATCTAATGTAACAGGGGTCTTTAATTTCCTATCCGGTTTTAAATCAACGGCCACCCACCTGTCATCTGTTGTTGTTGGGTCCTGGTAAAATTCCTTTACCACTTTGGCGATACCAACAATGTCTGTGCCTTCATTGCTGTGATAAAAGAAGACCTCATCTCCTTTTTTCATATTGCGGAGATGAAGGCGGGCCGCATAATTCCTGACGCCGCTCCAGCAGGTTTGTTTTTCTTTTACGAGCTGGTTCCAGCTGTAGGCAGTGGGTTCCGATTTTACAAGCCAGTATGCCATACGAATTGTTTTATTGTACCTGCCAGCCGAAGCGGGCGAAGACACGGTTACCATCCGCTCGCCAGCACATCAGCCAGGTGCATTGTTTGCAATTTATATCCTTTATGATTGATATATCCCTGCAGGTGCATCAGGCAGGATACGTCAGTTGAAATAAGATAATCTGCCCCTGTGGCTAATGCATGCTCCACTTTCTGTTCTCCCATTGCTACTGAAATGGCTTCAAATTTTACAGCAAAGGTTCCGCCAAAACCACAGCATGTTTCCACATCATTCATCTCAGTCAGCGCAAGTCCTTTAACATGTGACAATAGTTTCCTTGGCTCTTCTTTTATTTTACATTCTCTTAATCCTGCACAACTGTCATGATAAGTTGCCTTCCCTTTTAATACGGCCCCGACATCTTCAACTTTCAGGATATTCAACATGAACTCAGAAAATTCAAAGCATCTTTTTCCAATGTCTGTTACTTCATGATGTAAAGATGAATTCTCAAACAGCTTGCTGTAATAATTTCTTACAAACCCCACACAACTGGCACTCGGGGCTACAATACAATCACTACCGCTGAAATCTTTCAGGAACTTGCTGCAAACAGATTTGGCTTCATCCCAGAATCCCGCATTAAAAGCAGGTTGCCCGCAGCAGGTTTGTGATGTGTTATAACTGACTGTGCAACCAGCTTTCTCCAGCACTTTGATCATATTAAATGCCGTGCCGGGATAAAGCTGGTCAACAAAACATGGTATAAAGAGTTGCACATTCATTGTATGCAGGAACTATTTTTGGAATGACCGGTTCAATGAGATCATTTTTAAAGCAGTAACAGCAGCTCGTTCTCCAATGTGACCCTGTTTGCCCCCAATTCTTTCTTTTGCCTGGAGCTCATTCTCTACTGTCAGCACACCAAAGATAGTCGGCACCGGCAAACATAAATTCAATTGAATCACCCCTTCAGTCACTGCTTTGCAGATATAATCGAAATGTGGCGTATTGCCACGGATAACACAGCCCAATGCAATGAAGGCATCCGGCCGTTTCATTCCCTGCCTGCCGGCAGGCAGGGTTCCTGTATTTTCCCAATAACTTTTTATACCAAAAGGAATTTCAAATGCACCCGGAACCGTTATCGAAATTATTTTTTTTATACTATGTTTTTGCAGCTCAGATATACAGCCTTTTTCCAGTTCATCGACAATGGCAGCATTCCATTCTGTCTTTACCAAAACAATACAGGCATCCTGTACGTTCAGAATGCCTGTATCTATATGTAATAGTTTGCTGTTGGTAAGGTCAGCCATAATTAGTTTTCTGTATTATAAACTCCCAGCTGAGCCAGGTAATTATCGGCATCCCTGGCCTGGTCAGTTTTCGGGTATTTTTCCTTTATTTCTTTATAGAGCGCAATGGCTTCTTTTGAATTCTTCATGACCCTGTCGGCGAAATAGGCGGCCATAAAAAGGGCTTCTGCTGAACCGGTTTCATCTTTTTCAAAATGATGGGCTGCTTTTTTATAATAGTCCAGCGCTTCAGTGTTCTTACCCAGGTCTGCATACGCATCGCCAAGCAGTTTATACGTTCTTGCCTGCAGGGGTTTTGAAGAAGTACTGAATTTTTTAAGGTACTTAACCGCTTTTTCGTTATCATTCAGTTTTATATAACAACTACCTGTATAAAAATTCGCCAGTTTGGCTGCATCGGTACCTCCATACTTACTGATGATCCGCAGGAAGCCATCATACTGGCCGTCACCATTCAAAGCCATGTTTACCGAATCAATCCGGTAATATTCTTCGGCCTTAAACATGGCCTCAGCAGCTTTTGCTTCTTTGGGGTTTTTAAAATAATTCTTGTAAATGTAGAAGCCACCAATAACTAAAATGATGACGGTGCAAACGATCGTCACAGGCCTGTTATACTTTGCCCAGAAGTCTTTTGCCTTTGCAACCATTGCTGCGTCGCGGTCTGCTTCCTGCACTTGTTTCTTGTCTGCCATAATAATTTCTATTAATAAAAATTGGGTATAAAAAATTTTTAATCAACTATAAAAGGATAATGCTGATCCATATATACATCTTTCAGCACTTCGCTGTCATCCGGCCAGGGACTTTCCTCGGCAAATTTTACTGATCCTGCCACCATTTCATCCACCCTTTTATTGATCACATCAATTTCTTCGGGTGTGGCAAACTTATTATCCATAATTGTTCTCAACACCTGCTGTATCGGATCCTGGCTTTTATATTCATCCACTTCTTCCTTGGTCCGGTACTTCTGCGGATCACTGATGGAGTGGCCTTTGTACCGGTAGGTTTTTATTTCCAGTAAAGTAGGGCCGCCTTTTTCCCTGGCTCTTTTCACCGCCCTGCTCACGCCATCGTGAACTGATTCCGCACTCATACCATCAATGGTATCCGCCGGCATCTCATAAGCATCTGCCAGTTTATAAATATCAATTACGTTGGAGGTACGTTCAACCGAAGTACCCATGGCGTAGTTGTTATTCTCGCAGATAAAGACCACCGGTAATTTCCATAGCATGGCCAGATTAAATACTTCATGCAGCATTCCCTGCCTGGCGGCGCCATCGCCAAAGAAACATAAAACGATATTATCTGTACCTCTGTATTGTTCAGCAAAAGCCAACCCCGCTCCTGTACCGATCTGGGCGCCTACAATACCATGTCCGCCAAAAAAATTCACATCCTTTCCAAAAAAATGCATGCTGCCGCCCTTTCCTTTTGCACAACCGGTAGCCTTACCATACAATTCGGCCATGCAACTGTTTACTGTCACGCCCTTGGCAATGGCCAAACCATGATCCCGGTAAGCAGTTATAAACAGATCTTCCGGACGAGTGCCTGTCATACATCCGGCGGCAATGGCCTCCTGGCCGATATAAGCATGAAAGAAACCACGGATCTTTCCTTCCATTTTGTATTTCTCTTCCGCCATCAGTTCAAACTGGCGGATCAGTTGCATTAATTCGTACCAATACAAGTAAGTTTCCTTCGAAAATTTGGTAGCCACCGGTCAAAAATTTTGTGCTTTTAATCCCGTTTTTACGGGACGCAAAAATAAGGGAAAGAAAGCAATTTTAAAGCAGTGATTTTGAGGGGGTTCCTTGCGAGGCGAAGCCGAAGCAAACTCATACAATTATATTTATTTTACCAGCTTCTGTTCCCTGATCATCGTCCCTTGCGTCGCACACTTGTACTGCATATTGCTAATCATCAACCCCTGCCTACCGGCAGGCAGGCACCCCGGTTTCCTAAAGAAGTAGAACTCTTTAATTCGCCCCTCCAGGGAGGGGAAGGTTCCTGAATTTTTTGAAACTCTAAAACATCGATCAATTGACTTTCAGAAGAATAAAAGTATTTCCGAAAAGCAAGGGCTGTGTTTGGCCTTTCCCTTTCCACCCGTGGTGAGGGATTAAGGGTGAGGTCTTATCTTGCAGCTCTTAATGCTTCGCCTTCAGCACATATCACTTGTTCAGTTCAAGAATTACAGTAATCGTTCCTTTGATTTTAAAGAAAGGATTATTGGTATCTGCGGCAAAAATGGCGTTGGCAAAACCAACCTGCTGGATGCCATCCATTATCTCTGTTTTACCAAAAGCTATTTTACAAGGCTGGATGGAACCAATGTGCAACACGGAAATACCGGATTCAGGATTGAATCCGTCATTTTGTTAAATGACAAAACAGAAAAAGCAGTTTGCATTCTCCGGGAAACAGGCCGGAAAGAATTTTGGGTGAATGATGGTATTTATGAAAAGTTTTCACAACATATCGGTCACTATCCCTGTGTTGTCATTGCCCCTGATGATGCCGAACTGATAACCGGCGAAAGTAAAGAACGGCGAACCTTTTTGGATGCCCTGCTTTGCCAGTTGAATAGCGAGTACCTGAAGCATCTTATTGTCTATAAAAAAATATTGGAACAACGGAATTCACTATTGAAAGCATTTGCTGAATCAGGGGATAAAAATTTTTCATTGCTGGATGTGCTCGACGAACAACTCATTAAGCCGGGCAATTATATTTTTAATAAAAGAAAAGAGTTTCTTATCTCCTTTTTGCCCTTGGTCAAACATTTATACAACGATATATCAAAACTGCCGGAGGATGTGAACCTGTTTTACGAAAGCGAGTTGCTACAGGCTTCTTTTGCAGAATTATTGAAA
>JBGPKR010000146.1:0-8847 GCA_041486045.1 Chitinophagaceae bacterium
AGGTTTAATACAATAAATAAATACCTTCAATAAAGATAATATTCTTCATAAAGATTCATATTCTCTTTCACGCAATCAAACAATCCGTTTAAAATACCAGTTTCGGGTGATTCCTGGGGTTTAGCATAAATCACTTTTTCGGGTGATAAGCAGAACATATTAATTAAGTCAAATTTGAAAAATTCATTTATTTAAATTAATAATACACTTCTATATGAAAAAACAATCTGTTCATCAAAAAATATTTTTACCGGTTTTTATTGTGCTAATTACTTTTAGCAGCCAGGCACAACAACAATTCACTCAAACAGTCACGGCGCAGAACAAGTACTGCAACAACGGTTGTTCACAGATTGATATTCCCGGACTCAATAACAACCCCCTTGCTATCATATTGGCAAAGCCGGTATTGATGAATGGGGTGAATCTGAATCCACACAACATCGGTGCTTATTATATTACCTACCTGCAGAAATGGAGCATCTATAACCTGGATGGGGCAAATATGGCCGTCGGTGCACAATTCAACGTGGAATATTATGTGAACCCGGACTCCAATCATTTTGTCTTTGTTGTACCTCAGCCCATCCACTCCACTGATAATGCCTATATTGATCATGCCGGTCTCAACAATCACCCCAATGCCCAAGTCCGTGTTTTCCCGACCACTTCCCCGAACGGTGCGCTCTATAACATATACGACACAAAAGTTGTTTACGACGTTTCGGTCTCCAAATGGTATATTGCCAACGTCAACAACACAGCGGTGTCCCCGGCTACAGCCTTCAACGTCGTTTTTTCTAATGGACCCGTCAGCACAAACCCTCCGAATAACACAGGAGGCAATTGCAATTGCGTTATTCCAACTTCACTTCCACCTAATGGCGCTGCCGGGGGCGATCTCAGTGGAACTTATCCTAATCCGACAGTTAAAGGACTCCAGGGCAAACCTGTATCAAATACTCCACCAGCAGTTGGACAGGTCTTAAAATGGGACGGTACGGCATGGGCACCTGCCGAAGACAATGTTGGCAATAATAGTTTCGTTGCAACACCCAAATTTTACAAAAAATTCCTGGCAGGCGATTACAAATGGACTGGCAGTGCCGGGGTTTACGAGGTTGCGCTACCTGGGATGTCCATCACAATCACAATCACTTCGCCATCCATGGTCAATGTTTCCGTGTTTCTGCAAACATATGTGACAACAGATTGCGGTTTAATAAATAATTGTGGCGGTCAGGCAACAGGCATTAATCTATATCGGGATAATACTTTGCTCGTGAAGACAATGATAGGCGGCAGTAATGGCACCGTCACACAGGTATTGCCAAATTATCCTGAGTTACTCAATCCCGGAACTTATACATATAAAGTATTGGGGCGAAGGATTTATTCAAATTCCGATATTGAATATAAAGGCGCAAGCAATCCCGCTGAAAGTTTCAAAAGTTATATGAGTATTCAGGTTTTTCCCCAATAAACTTATAAGGAGAAAATTTTCAATGTATTCAAAGAAGAAACTTAAACTATGATAAATAACAAGACATGAAAAAAATATCTCTTTGCTTATTAACTATTCTGTTGTCCGGGCTTTTGTTCGGGCAAACAGAAACATTTGATATTGCCACCTACACCCCACCCAAAGGCTGGAAGAAGGATGTCCATACAGGAGTCGTAGCCTATACAAATATCAATACAACCACAGGGGGGTTCTGTGTTTTGGCTATGTATGCCTGTTCCGCAAGCCTTGGTGATGCACAAAAGGATTTTGAAATGGAATGGAAAGAGCTGGTCATTACTCCGCATAACGCAGAGGCCAACCCAAAAACGGAAATCCAAACCACCGGAGATGGGTGGACAGTTGTCTCAGCTGCTGCACCCATTAAACTGGAAGGCAATGACGCCTATTCAATCCTTACTGTATTCAGTGGGTTTGGGAAAAAATTCAGCGTGAAGACCACGTTGAATGACCAATCCTATATAGAAGGAGTGGATGCTCTTTTGAAAAATATTAAACTAAATAAAACGGCAACCGCTACTGTTACCCAAACAAATATTCCGGTTGCCACTAACACGAATGAGACGAAGGAACAATTCGGTTCAGTGATATATACAATACCGAATGGATGGAATGTAAAAAAATACCCGGATGGTGACATCTTAACTCCCACTGACCTTCCGAAGGGGGAATTCTTGGAGATATGGGTGCAACAATCCATGAATTTTTCTGGAACTATGGAACAGGCCCTTCAAAAAAGCTATGATGAAACTGCCCAAAAATTGCAGGCCGCCAAAATGAATGATGTCAATGGAGGAAATTATAATAAGGAAATGGCAAAAATATCTTTCCGGGGCTGGGAATATATCCGTTGCAACGGAGGCATACATTTAGGGGCCGGCGAATACCCGCCCGAATACGGTCTTGATTTATTTGTGATAAAAGTGAATGGACGTTTTGAAAAGGTATCTATTGTCAAATCAAGAAAAAACTGCGACTACTCCACGTATTATCCTTCCGACCGTTTAAAATATTATAATGACATTGGGAATTTTTTATTCTCCCTGCAATTCACCGATTGGAAGGAACCTGTTGTAAAAACGGGTGCTGCAAAAGCTGATGGTATTGCCGGTGTGTGGCAGGGTATTTCCATGTCGGTCGGTATATCAAAGCCTGGCGCTGATCTTGGCGCTGAGTTAAAAGTCAAGCAACTTATTTTCTTTTCAAATGGCCAGGCTTTTTTTGGAAATAATTTTCCTGCTGAGGGGTTAGATGAACTAAATACCTGGGTGAGGGCAGAGAACAATCGCCGGGATTGGGGAACCTATACTTTCAGCAATGGCCAGGGTATTTTGAAACTCCCTTACGCCGACATTCCTCTTAGGATGGAAAATGGCAAACTCGTTATAACGACCAATAAAACCGATCATGGGTTTATAAAGACAAGCTCTGTTGATGGTGCAAGATTCAACGGGGTGTATGCTTTAAGCAGTAAGAATTTCCTGGGAGAAGAAACGGGGAAAAAACCTGTCATTAGTTTTACGGCAGATGGAAAGTTTTCAGACAACGGAGCTTTAAAGATTTTGAGTCATGAATCTGTTGATTGTTTAAATGCTGCGAAAGCACCGGGATCGGGGACTTATGAAGTAAAAAATTATTCAGTGGTATTTAATTATTCTGATGGAAGAAAAATAAAGATCGCTTTTACAGGTTCAGATTATGATAAAAGCAATCAAAGCCCGGTCACGCTGCGGATGAGTTCTAATGAAGACCCGATGATAAGGCAATAAATACGATCTTCATGGAAAGTTTGCGCTGATACAGTTGCTGTTACCATGCGATCGAAGAAGATTGTGTAATTGATCAGGGAGATGAGTGATGCGGTGCATAGTGTTCCGGTTCTCAGATAACAGTAACTTAATTGTGCATATTTCTTTATGAAATATTCAACTCTATTTTTAGCCTGTTTTTTTTGCTGCTCCATTATCAATTCACAACATGTCAATGTAATGATCAGCAATACGAATGATCCGGAAGAGCCAAGTATAATGATGAACGCCAAAAACCAAGGGTACATTGTGGCTGGCGCAAACATAAGATCATCTTATTATTCAGCAGACACAGGCCGTACCTGGAACAGTTTCCTGATCACAAGTTCTACGTATGGCGTTTGGGGTGACCCGATGATACTATGTGACAGCAGCGGCAATTTTTATTTCTTTCATTTATCAGACCCACCCGGCAATCCCTTTATAGACCAGATCGTTTGTCAAAAATCTACTACTAATGGAACCAGCTGGAGTAATGGGGCCGGCATTGGCCTGAACGGAATAAAAGTTCAGGATAAAGAGTGGGGAGTTGTAGATACACGCAACAACAATCTTTGTATCACCTGGACACAGTTTGATAATTATGGTAGCTCATCACCTCAGGATAGCTCGCATATTCTTTTTTCCAAATCAACTGATGGCGGCATTAACTGGAGTACGCCAGTTCGTCTTGATCAAAAAGGAGGCGATTGTCTTGATGATGATAATACTGTTGAAGGAGCTGTACCTGCCGTTGGGCCAAATGGCGAAATTTATGTAGCATGGGCCGGGCCTGATGGTCTGGTGTTTGACAAATCGCTTGATGCTGGCAATACCTGGCTGGCAAATGATAAAATCATCGGTTCTTTTCCTGGTGGATGGGCATATAATATAACGGGGATCTACCGATGCAATGGTTTGCCAATAACCGTTTGTGATCTGAGCAATGGACCCCGCCGGGGTACTATTTATGTAAACTGGACCGATCAAAGAAATGGAACTGCTGACACAGATGTATGGTTGTCAAAATCAACAGATGGCGGTAATACATGGAGCAGCCCAATAAGAGTAAATGATGATCAGGCAGGTAAGCAGCAATTCTTTACCTGGATGGCTATTGACCAGACCAATGGCTACCTCTATTTTGTTTTTTATGATCGCCGGAATTATGCCGATAATCAGACAGATGTTTATATGGCCCGGTCAAAAGATGGCGGCGCCAGTTTTCAGAACTTCAAGATCAGTCAATCTCCTTTTGTACCTGTCAATACAGTCTTTTTTGGTGATTATACCAACCTGGCAGTACATAATGGTATTATCAGGCCTATCTGGACAAGACTTGATGCCGGCGCATTAAGTGTGTGGACAGCATTGGTAGATACTACCCTGATACCCGGTGTGATAACCGGAACTGTAAATCCGGATGCTATTGTTGAAAATATCATTTCTTATCCCAATCCGTTTACTAATAATTCCTTTCTTTCATTCAAACTTCGCCGTCCCGGCACAGTAACAGTCCAGTTATATGATATTGCAGGACGTTTAGTAAGCACTCCGATCCGGGATAAATTTTATATTACAGGAAAATACACGGAGCATATCGATATTTCAAAATTCAATCTTCAGTCCGGAACTTATTTCTACCGGATCAGCATCAGCGGAAAGCTATTCACCCAAAAAATTATAAGACTGGAATAAAATTATTTTTACTGTAGCTTTTGGGGATTCAGCTTTGTTGGTGTTTCCTTCGCTGCAATAATACTTCCTGAGCTGAAGGTATCAAGGCCGTTTATATAAGCTTTTGCTCCACGGCCAGCCTGATAAGACTGGCTGTATTTTTTACATTCAGCTTTGCCAGTAAATTTTTACGATGGCTGTCAACCGTAAATGAGCTGAGAAATATTTTTTCGGCGATTTGTGGATTAGTGTATCCTTGTGCAATCAGTTCCAGTATCTCTTTTTCTCTTGAGGTTAGCGCCGGTAAGTCATTTATTGAAGATTTTTGATATTCCTGTAATGCCTGCCCGGCTTCACCACTAAAAAAAATACCGCCTTCAGAAACGGTGTGTATCGCTTCAAGCAATTCTTCTTTGGACGAGTTTTTTAAGATATAGCCGGAAGCACCGTTTTCCATCATCTTTTTAATGTACAGGCCCTGGTTAAATGTACTTAAGCCAAGTACCATGATGCCGGGATATTTTACTTTTATTACAGCACATAATTCCACTCCGTCCATTCCCGGCATACTGATGTCCATCAATATAACATCAGCTGTATTGTTTACAAAAAACCCAAGACAGGATTGGGCATTCATAGCCTGGCCTGCCCATTCAATATTTTTTTCTTTTTTAAGCAATGAATGGATGCCTTCAATAACCACCGGATGATCATCTACAATAAATACCCTTATCATAATTACACTTTGAATTCAATATTTACCAATGTTCCTTTACCTTGTTCTGAATGAATTTCTAACTGGCCTTTCAAATATTCTACCCGGCTCCGGATATTCGCCCAGCCGGCGCCCTTATTATTCTCAGGCAAACTTGTATCAAATCCTTTTCCATCGTCTTCCACCACTACATTTAGCCTGCTTTCTTCCCTTATAAGTTGTACAAACACTTCTGTTGCTACGGCATGTTTTAAAACATTATTCAGCAACTCCTGTATGATTCGATAGACAATTATTTCTATTGATTTCTCCAGCCGTGTTTCCATTCCATGTGACTGATACTTCACTGTAACCAGTTTTGTAGCATTAACGGTATTGCAATATTCTTTCAATGCTTCATCCAGCCCAAACTTTGTCAGCATTTCCGGCATCATGTTATGCGCCACTCTCCGCAATTCCCTGATGGATGTATCTATCATATCCAATGACCGTTCAAAAACGGCCATATTATCCGGAGTTACAATTAAACTGTCTTTCATATTGCTTAAGGAAAATTTTACACCTGATAATAATCCACCCAACCCATCATGTAAATCCTTTGCCAAACGGCTTCTTTCTTCTTCCTGCCCTTTCAGCATTGAATCAACAGCAACTAATTGTTTGTCCTTTTCCAGTTCACGGATGTGTTGTTGCTGAATTTGGTCCTGCTGTTTTGCCAACTGATGCCGGTGGCGGGAATTGCGATACCCCAAAAAACTAACTATCATTAAAGCAGCTAAAGAGCCGATTAAAAAATAATTAAGGGTTGATTTTTGTTTGATGGTAAGAGCCTGTATCTGCTTGTCTTTCTCCAATTGTATAATAGCTTGCTGCTTTTTCTCATTTTGGTATTGCGCCTCCACTTCAGCAATTTTTTCACTGGTCTCTGCTTTAAACAGCGAATCACTGACAATGAGTGTTTTTGAAAAATACTCACTGGCCAATTTAAAATTACCGGCTTGTTGCTCTATCTCTGCCCTTGTCTTATATATTTCTTTTAAATCAGTTCTTGTTCCTACTTCATTGGCTGTTTTTTCAGCCAGCAGAATATACTGTAGCGCCTTGCCATTCTCATTAAGACCATTATATGCTTGTGCAAGTGCAGTGCATATCGTACAGAGATGATATTTGTTGCCCATTTGTTTTACATAACTGTACGATTCAAGATATTTTTCTAATGCTGATGAAAAGTTTTCCTTTTTAAAAAAATAATCTCCCATAATATGATAAACGGTGGCTATCTGATCCAGGTCTTTGGTTTCTTTTGCCAAAGGCAATGCTCTCTCTAAAAGCCCATATTGTTTTTCATGCTGCCCGAGATAGCCGTAAGTTGCCGCAAGGTTTATTAGCCCGTTTACTTCAGAAAACCTATCTTCTATTTTTTGCGCCAGCGCTACAGCCTTATTCCCAAATTCAAGGGCTCTGTTATGTTCTTTTTGTTCGTCCAATAATCCATTTATGTTGGCATAAACCAGTGATAAATAGTTTTGGTCCCCGCAGGTCTCCCAAAGCCGGACTGATTTAATATAATATTCAATGGCTGTTACACGGTCTTTCTTATGCAGGTACGCATTTCCAATATTTGCTAAAATCCTTGCCTCCCTTACCGTATCATTCAATAACCTGGCTACAGGAATAGCTTTTTCAAAAGCAATGACCGCACTATCCATTTTATTAAGGTTGATATAACAAATCCCTATATCATGATAAGAGGATAAAATCGCCCTGTTGTTTTTTATCTGCATGCCCAATAACAATGCCTGCCTGTAATAATCCATACTTTTTTCCGGAGTTGCTACTTCAATGGATTCGCCTATTTCTAATAGGGTAATTGCTTTTGCTGAATCATTGGTCGCCCTGGTAAGTTTATGAAGCAAACTATCCGGAATGTTTTGCGCCTGGAGACCATTGTAACCAATAAATAGTGCCAGCATCGCTGTAAAACATATATATGATTTTAATGAGATCATGAATAGACAATAATAGTAATCTTCATAAAGGTTGATATTCCCCCTCACAAAATCAAACAATCCGTTTAAAATACCAGTTTCGGGTGATTCTTACCGGAACCTGGCAGAATCACTGTTTCGGGGGATAGATAATATTTTTCGTCCATCTACATTTGAATAAGTCCTATTCAAATATTAAACCCTTATATCATGATCCAGGCCAAAAGAATCAACCGCATTATACATATTAAATTTTTTGCAGCTGCCCTTATCATATGTATGTCTGTTAGCAGCCAGGCACAGGAATTCACCCTCACAACATCCGCCGCTAACATTATATCCGCCAAAGCATTGATTGATCTGCCAGGGCTTACCGGCAAACCGGATGCTATTATTGTGGCAACCCCGCTGGGTAATACAAAAATTTTAAACCCGCATCCAATTGGTGCCTGGTACTACTCAGGAAAATGGAACATCTTTAATAGCGACTTTGCTGTGATGCTACCCGGGTTAACTTACAAAGTGCAATATTTTGTGACACCCGGCACCAATCAATTTCTGCATTTGGTGACCCAACAAAATCTTGGAACTGAAGGTTCGTATATTGATAATCCTGCCCTTAATAATAAGCCAGGTGCACAGTTCATTTTTCTTCAAAATAATTCACCGGATGTTCGCCCGGGATCCTGGCTCAACAGGTTTGAAGAAAAAGCTGGTTACAGTACTGCGGCCGGGAGATGGTATATAACCAACATTGGTGGCCAGGCAATGCAGAAAGGTTGTGCTTATAATATTGTTATTTCTTCCTCAGGATCAATAGGCTCCACTACAAACCCGGCAGCTAATTCATCTGTAGACCCCTGCAATTGTCCCACTTCGCTTCCACCCAATGGAATTGCCGGGGGTGACCTGAGCGGAACATATCCTAATCCCACGGTTCAAAAACTATCAGGAAGGTCTTTATCAAATACAGCACCCATAATTGGGCAGATGCTAAAATGGAATGGTACAGAATGGGCGCCTGCCAATGAATCGGTAAGTAATGGTACCCCCTATATAGCAGCCGGGGGAATTCAACTTACCGGAACATTATTTACTGCACTCTTTGGAACCCCAATGTGGAATGCAAGTAAGCTGGTGGATCGTGATATATCGACC
>JBGPKR010000147.1:0-8786 GCA_041486045.1 Chitinophagaceae bacterium
GAAAAAACAGGAAAAAGCTGACGCAGGTCACATGAAAAGATGAGTTTATCAATTCATAACTGTCCGGGTTTGAGTGTATTTACCAGCTCTGCTTTGGTTGTTGGTGAAGTGTTGCTAACATCAACGCTGTTGGCTCGTTATGAAAGTATAACAACAGCCTGAGTAATAATATTAGTTTTCTTTGATAATTTTTATGGTATTATTGATCTTAACCCGGCTGTTGAAAATTTTTACAAAATAAATGCCCGGTGGAAATTGTGATATATCTAATGCCGTGCCCGAACGTATATTTTGATAGAAAAGTAATTTCCTTCCGTGTAAGTCAGTTATTTCAATATTTAACACCGGCATTCCATTTATATTCCAGTCTATATTCAAATTCTTTTTTACCGGGTTTGGGAATAATTTGATATATTGACCATTGCCCAGGTTTATAATACCGGTTACGATAACATTAAATGAAGCCGAAAAATCACTTGTACAACCATTTACGGTGCATCGTACAGCGTAGTTACCAGTTTGTGTGGGTTGATAAATCTGATTGGTGGCACCGGGAATTATATTTCCATTAAAATACCATTGATTACCTGTTGCAGAGCTGGATTGAAGGCCGTTTGCAACCACTGTTATAACCGGTGCAGGAACCGATATTACTGTTACAGTAATACCGGTTGCGGAGGTAGTAGTAATTCCGTTACTGGTTGTTTTTACTGTGTATGTGCCGCTTGTATTAACCTGCAGCGTCGTGGCGGTAGCGCCATTTATTGCAATGCCATCTTTATACCACTGGTTATTGGCAGTTGCAGAAGAACTGAGTGTTACCATACCTTCGCTGCAGAAGGTTGTGGGTCCGTTTGCGCTGATCTCAGGAATAAAACTGAAACCTCCGATCGAACCGGTTCCCGGGGGTGCTGTTACAGTAATAATTCCGGATGCACCTCCTCCGATCACAGCGTCGATCTTAAACGGAGAAATAACTGAGAACGAAGCTGCATCAGTTCCTCCGAATTTTACTGAATTGGTTCCTGTAAAATTGCGGCCGTTTATGGTTACTGTTATTCCGGTGCCGCCGGTTGCAGTTGACAAAGAAGTTATTTCCGGTTCGCTAATATTATATTTTAGTATGGTTACCGTATTAAGAATAGTATTAACAGCTTCCAGTTCAGGCTTATTGTCCCCGTCCAGGTCCCCGGTAGAAACAAAAGTGTCATAATTGCCGGTTGTAAATTCAATGTGGCCGAATGAAAAACTTCCCGCTCCTGTATATGTATTTTGAAGAGCAGAAATTAAACCTGAAAGGCCCATACCCGCACACAAATCAAGTTTACCATCGCCATTCAGGTCAGCAACAGAAATGTTTGTGGTTCCTAAAGAATAAAACTGGGCTGATCCAAATGAAATAAGGCCAATGCTGCTATTGTTTTTAAAAAATGAGATGTTGCCGGAAGTATAATTTGTCACGGCTATATCAATTTTTCCGTCTCCGTCAAGATCACCGGTGGTTATATAAGTAGGATTTGCACCTGTAGAATAATCAACTCTTGTTCCCAATGAAAGATTTCCGCCTGTACTTGCATTTCTATAAACAGAAATGCTGGCATTGCTGAAATTGGAAGTAATTATATCCGGCATTCCATCCTTATCTAAATCAGCAGTGATGATAAAATCAGGATGAAGTAAAAGGGTATAATCCTGTTTTGGAGCAAAAGAAATATTGCCGGGAGACACCGTTGTGTTTTTGAAGATAGAAAATATACCAGAATTGCCGCTGGTTACGATAATATCAGGCTTGCCGTCAACATTCATATCAGCTATGCTGACAGCAAGTGATCCGTCTCCCGTGGCATAATCTGTCCTGGATGCAAATGAAATCGTTCCGGGTATACAGGTATTTCTGAATACAGAGACTGTGCTTGCATTGCCTGAATTAAAATTTACAACCACTATATCCGGCTTACCGTCTCCATCCAAATCTCCTATGGCCACTCTCCGGGGACCGGGGCCTGTAACAAAATCAACTTTTGGATCAAATGAAACGATTCCTGCTGCGCTGGTATTTCTTAAAATTGAGATGCTGTTACCAACAGCATTGGCTATAACCAGATCAGGTTTGCTATCTTCATCGAAATCGCAGGTATAAACTGATGAAGGATAGGTTCCTGTTCCGAAATTGCCGGCAATTGAATAAGAATTAACTGTCAGTTGCGGGTTATCATTATAAAAAGTGGTATAAAATGGCAGCGGGGAATAACCAGTAAGGTTGCCGTTAGTGACGGTAATTGGTTGATAGGTGGCCCCGGCCGGAACGATAACAACTAACTGTGTGGAAGTAGCTGAGGTTACTTTTGCTTTTACCGCACCGAAGAAAACAATATTATTTGCAGGAGTTGAATTAAAGTTCGTACCTGTTATAGTTACACTTGATCCAACTGAAGCGGAACCAGGTGTAAAAGAAATAATAGTTGGTACACCAAAACTGAATCCCGGGACTGTGGCCGTGCCGTTTGCCGTGGTCACTGATACACTACCGCTTGATCCTGTCCCAACGGTTGCCGTAATGCTGGTGGCTGAATTAACTATGAAGGATGCTGCCGGCGTTCCGCCAAATTTTACGTCAGTAGTGCCGGTAAAGTTTGTACCGGTAATTGTTACAATTGTTCCTGCAACACCAACAGTTGGAGAAAAAGAAGTAATGGTAGGACCATTGAAAGTGAATCCCGGAAGTGTTGCAGTTCCATAAACTGTTGTTACGCTTACATCCCCGCTTGATCCTGCTCCAACGGTTGCCGTTATGGTGGTTGAGGAATTTATTATGAAGGATGCTGCCGGTGTTCCGCCAAATTTTACATCAGTTGCGCCGGTAAAGTTTGTACCGGTAATTGTTACAATTGTCCCGTTAACCCCGGATGTTGGTGTGAAGGAACTGATAGTGGGCGCAAGATTGGCGCCGATAAGATTTCTTAAAACAGAAATGGCGTTTGCAGAAGAATTGGCAGCGATGATGTCGGGCCGTCCATCACCATCCAGGTCACCAACCGCTGCAAAAAGAGGATGTGAACCCACCATATAATCTATGTGATTATCAAAAGAAATATTGCCTGTAACGCTTGTATTTTTTAATGCTGAGACATTATCTGAATTATTGTTTGTTGCGACCAGGTCAGGCGCCCCGTCTCCATTCAAATCCCCGATGGAAACGCAAACAGTATAATTTCCTGCGGTAAAAAATTGTGCTGGGGCAAATGAAATATTTCCGGCCACAGTTGTATTTCTTATAACTATAGCCGAATTGGGGCCAGCGCCTGCAGCGGCCAGGTCGGGTTTCCCATCAGCATCCAAATCGCCAATGGAAACAACAAAAGGACCTCCAAAGGTTGCATAATCTACAGGGGCATCAAATGAAATCGTTCCACCGGTAGTAGTGTTTTTCATAACCGATAAGGAAGAACTGCCCCCTTGTGTAGTGATGGCCAGCTCAGGTTTGCCATCAGCGTTTATGTCACCAATGACAATGCTGTATGGACTGCTTCCTACAGTAAAATCTATTCTCGCAGCAAATGAAATGTTCCCCGGCGTGCTTGTGTTTCGATATACAGAGATTTTGTTTGAGCCACTATTAACAATTGCTAAATCAGGCTTCCCGTCTCCGTTCAAATCCCCGGTTGCAACTGAATAAGGAGAATTATCAACAGGATAATCAACCTTCGGCGCGAAAGAAATTGAACCTCCTGAGCCTGTGTTTCTGAATACAGAAACAGAATTATTGCCAAGATTGTTCGTTAACACGAAGTCCAGTTTCCCATCTCCATCCACATCAGCTGTAGCAGCAACTTCGTGGTTATTTCCTGTAGCCGGAAAATCTAATAAAGTCCCAAAAGAAATACTTCCGCTTGAACTTGTATTGGGAAAAACAGAAACGGTGCTTGAACTGCCCCTGGACACGAGGACGTCGGTTTTGCCGTCTCCGTTAAAATCAGCCAATGCAATACTGTGGGGATAGTTCCCGGTTGTGAAATCAATTTTTGGTTGAAAAGAGGTTGAGGTGAACAGACCGCCTCCGCCCGGAAAGGTTACAATAAATGGATTGGTGGAATAGGCAGTCAGGTTATTAGTTGTAACGGTAACAGGTTGAAACGTTGCGCCTGCAGGAACTGTAACAAAAACTGTTGTATCGGTAGAACCGGAAACAACCGATTGTACGGCGCCGAAATAAACAATATTATTGGCTGGGGTTGTACTAAATCCGGTCCCTTTTATAGTTACTGCTGTTCCAATGGGGCCAGATCCCGGTGTAATTAAATTGATAACAGGCTGTGCAAAAAGAGTAATCGAAAATAAAAAGCTTATTAAGAGAGGAGTAAACTTTTTCATCAAAATAGCTTTTGGATAAAGTTCAAGGTACAAAAAAAATCATCCGATACCAGTGATTTTCATTTTTCATAAGTTCTTTTCGGATCAGTATTTATTCTCCCCATTATTTAAGAGATTAAAGTAAACCCTGCAAAGAGATTCAGGTAACGCAACCACCGAAACAGGTCTGCATACTGCGTATCAACGGTGGTATATACTAGTATTCCTGTTGGTACCTGTTTCTGTTCTCTTCAGGATGTCCGAAGGTCTTTCTGTTTTCAGACAGCGGCAAAAAGATTAATGAAATTCACAAACGATGATAGCAGCAATATCGCAGGCCTCATAATCACTTATCTTTGCCCTCTTATGACTGAGGAAAAATCATTAAACTTTCTCGAAGAGATAATCGAACAAGACCTGGCAAGAGGCAAGTATAAATCAATCGTTACCCGCTTCCCGCCCGAGCCGAATGGTTATCTGCATCTCGGTCATGCCAGTAGTATCTGTCTCAATTTCGGGCTTACCAGAAAATTTCCCGGCTATTCCAACCTGAGGTTTGATGATACCAATCCCGTAACGGAAGAAACTGAATATGTGGACAGCATTAAAGATGATATCCGCTGGCTGGGTTTTGAATGGAAGAATGAGCACTATGCTTCTGATTATTTTGATGAGCTTTATGAATATGCCCTGAAGCTGATCAATAAAGGACTGGCTTATGTGGATGACAGCAGCAGCGATGAGATGGCAGCCATGAAAGGCACACCAACAGAACCGGGAAAAAATAGTAAATACCGTGGAAGAACAGTGGGGGAAAACCTTGATCTGTTTGCAAAAATGAATGCAGGTGAGTTTCCGGATGGCAGCCGGACACTGCGTGCAAAAATTGACATGGCCCATATCAATATGCTGATGCGGGACCCTGTGTTATACCGCATCAAGCATGCACATCATCACCGCACCGGCGACAAATGGTGCATTTACCCGATGTACGATTTTGCACATGGACAAAGCGATTCAATAGAAAATATCACTCACTCTATCTGTACACTGGAATTTGTTCCGCATCGTGAATTATATGATTGGTTAATTGAGAAACTGGAGATCTATCCTTCTCATCAATACGAGTTCGCAAGACGCAATATTAATTATACAGTAACGAGTAAACGAAAACTGCTGCAACTGGTACAGGAAGGATTTGTGGATGGATGGGATGACCCGAGGATGCCAACCATCAGCGGGCTGCGCCGCAGGGGATACACACCCGAAAGTATCAGAGAGTTTTGTGACAGGATCGGTATTGCCAAAAGAGAGAATATCGTGGATGTGGGATTACTGGAATTTTGTGTAAGGGAGCATTTGAACAGAATTGCATTAAGAAGAATGGTCATCTTTGACCCGCTGAAAATTGTTATTACAAATTATTCGGATGAGAGTGAAATGCTGCATAGTGAAAATAATCCGGAAGATCCTGCTGGCGGCACAAGAGAAATTCCTTTCAGCAGGGAGTTGTATATCGAAAAAGAAGATTTCATGGAAAACCCGCCCAAAAAATATTTTCGTTTAGCCCCGGGTCAGGTGGTTCGGCTGAAAAGTGCCTATATTATTAAATGTGATGACCTGGTCAAAGATGACCAGGGAAAAATAAAGGAAGTTCATTGTTCTTTTATTCCTGAAAGTAAAAGTGGTCATGATACCAGTGGCATCCATGTAAAAGGGACGCTGCATTGGGTAAGTGTTCCCCATGCCATCACAGCCGAAGTGAGACTATATGATCGTTTATTCAGGGTGGAAGATCCCGGCAGCGAAGAAGGTGATTTTAAAAATTATATTAACCCGGAATCCCTGAAGGTTGTTGCCCATGCCTTTGCTGAACCGGCGCTAAAGGATGCATCAGCTGATGAAAAATACCAGTTTATCCGTAAGGGTTATTTCTGCCTGGATAAAAACACGGCTGATGGGAAAATGGTCTTTAACAGAACAGTGGGTCTGAAGGATGGCTGGAAAAAACCCGGCTGACTGAATTCAAATACTACTTCAAATCTTCCGGCTTATTAGTCTTAAATGCTTATCGGTGGCGGTTTTCATACTGTAGGTTTCTGTCGATGGTACAAACGCAAAAGTTATACACATTTTTGGCATACAGTCCATTTAAAAATCAGGGAAATCCCCGGGAAAGGATTTATTATTTATATTTATGAATCATTCTTACTTTTATACCGTCAACCAAAAAAATTCTTTATGAAAAAATTTACTACTCGCATTTTACCTATTGGATTGTTTGTATTGCTCTGTCTTGGCTTTAACAGCTATTCACAGCAAGTACTGGAAACACAATCTTATACAGGTCATTTGGTAAGAATTACTCCAAAGCTTGCCGATATTGACCGCAACAGCATGTATGGCCAACCTTTTGTAAAAACCCGTGACAAGGATGGTGTGATCGGGATTGGGCGTAGAATAGAAGAGACTGAAGAAAAGATAGAAGCGGGGTTTCAAAAATCTTCTACCGGCACGATGACGGAAGCTATACAAAAACCAGGTACCATTTTCCCATCGGTTCCCGGTACTTCGTTAGGTGTAAATTTTGACGGCCAGCTCTCACCCGGTCTTTCCCCAACGGATAACAATATGGCCGCGGGCCCGAATCATCTTATTCAAATCGTAAACGATGTAAACGGAGCAGCATTTACAATCTGGAACAAGGCTGGTGCCGTGGTTCAGGGTAGAACAACTTTAGCCAGCGTAACCGGCTTTCCGGGTTTTGGAGATCCGGTTGTTCTTTATGATCAATTGGCAGACAGGTGGCTATTGGCAGAGTTTGGACCAAATACTCTTCCGATCCATAATTTAAATATTGCAGTTTCTGTAACACCTAACCCAACAGGAGCCTGGAAAATTTATCAATACCAGGACCTCTCTTTTTTTATTGACTATCCTAAATTCTCTGTTTGGCATAACGCCTATTATGCAACTTCCAATGATTTTAATAATGCAGGTAATTCTTATCTCGGATCATCTGTTTATTCATTGGAAAGGTCGGCTATGCTTGCCGGTGCTCCTACTGCAGTGATGATCAGAACCAGAATGACTGATCCTACCAATATGTTTTATAATATGGGTACCATTGGTTTGGAAGGTATGATTACATCCGGCCAAAATGGCCTTTTCGCAGTTCCACTTGCGCCGACTACTTTGAATCTTTTTGAAGTAACTCCGAATTTTCCCGGAGGGACACAAATAGTAGGACCATTGATCCCATTAACAATTGCGGCTTATAACGCACCGCCGGCTGCTGTGCCTCAGCAAGGCGGTGGAACAGCCCAAACCCTGGGCGAAAGATTGATGTTTAAATTAAACTATCGGAATAATGGTGGTACGGAATCTATAGTTATTACCCATACTGTTGGAGTCGGAGGTCTTGCGGCGGTGCGTTGGTATGAACTCAGGCGGGTAGCGGGAAACTGGACGGTATTTCAGCAGGGAACTCTTGCCAATCCGGATGGTAACAGCCGGTGGATGGGCGGAATTTCAATGGATGGTTGCGGAAATATTGCCCTGATGTATGATTTGTCCGGTGCAACAGCAAACCCCTCGATGAAATATACAGGCCGGAACGCATCTGACCCGTTGGGCACCATGACATTGGCAGAACAAACCATAGTTAATGGAGCTTCTCCGCATGCTGGAAATGCCCGATGGGGAGATTATAATTCAACCGTTCAGGATTATATTGGCGCCGGCTCGCCTAACAACGGGTCATTCTGGAGTACATCCCAGTATGGAAATCAATTAACCCATATTGCTAATTATACTCTCACCGGCGGATGTGCCGCTGCACCAAATATTATAGCCGGCGCAGCAACGCTTACTGCTGAAGGTTGTGTGCCAAACAATGCTGTAATTGACCCGGGTGAAACTGTAACAGTTAGTTTCTGTGTTACAAATAGCGGAACTGCTCCTACAGTAAACCTTGTTGGTACCATGCAGGCTTCAGGTGGAGTAACTCCCATCAGCGGACCACAAAACTATGGAGTAGTAGTTAATGGCGGACCTGCAGTTTGCCGGAGCTTTTCTTTTTCTAATACATCCGGTACTTGTGGAGGCACTATTACAGTCTCCATTCAGATGCAGGATGGCGCCACCAACCTCGGCACAGTTTCCTGGACTTTCACGCTGGGAACAACTGTAGTTTCTTCCAGTCAGAATTTTGATGCTGTTGTTGCACCTGCTTTACCTGCAGGTTGGGTTGCTACCAATGTACAAGGTGGTGCACCTCTTTGGGTTACTTCCAATGCAGGTACACCTGCACCTCCGGCCGTTTCATTACCAAATGCAATTTTTATAGATGATCCTGCTGTTATAACAGATAAACAGATCGTAACTCCATCCTTTACTCCCGGTTCAGGTGCAAGGGTTTCATTTGCTAACAACTA
>JBGPKR010000148.1:0-8762 GCA_041486045.1 Chitinophagaceae bacterium
GCATTAAAAACGGATGAAGCAGGACTCATCTTACAACAGTTTAATAGCATGACCCCTGAGAACGCCATGAAGATGGGCCCCATTCACCCAAAAGAAAATGAATATTACTGGAAAGATGCCGATTCAATTGTTGCGTTTGCACAACGAAATGGGTTAAAAGTAAGAGGGCATTGCCTGTGCTGGCATAATCAAACGCCCCGGTGGTTATTCAAGGATTCGCTTGGCAATACAGTTACCAAGGAACTACTGCTACAGCGATTAAAAGACCATATCACAACAGTTGTCAGCCGGTATAAAGGAAAAATTTATGCATGGGACGTGGTGAACGAGGTCATCTCCGACAAGCCGGAAGAATATTTCCGCAATTCTGAATTTTATAAAATATGCGGTGAAGATTTTGTGGCAAAAGCCTTCGAATATGCACATGCGGCCGACCCGGATGCGATCTTGTTTTACAATGATTATAACGAGATCAATGCTGTAAAAAGAGAAAAAATATGCAAAATGGTGAAAGGGTTGAAGGATGCCGGTATCCCCATACATGCCGTAGGCTTGCAGGGACATTGGGCTATCAATGAACCATCCGGATCTCAATTGGACAGTACGATCAGCCGGTTTTCTCAGTTAGGGTTAAAACTCCAGGTAACAGAACTGGATATTTCTGTTTACCCGAAAGAACATAATGCAAGGGAAAGAAGAGCTTCCGATTACGATACGGCTTTCAGCACCGAAAAAGAAGCAAGACAAATTGAAGTGTACAAAATGTGTTTTAAGGTTTTCAGAAAATATAAAGAAGTATTGTCGGGTGTTACATTCTGGAATATTTCAGACAGGAGTAGCTGGCTGGATAATTTCCCGGTAAGGGGAAGAAAGGATTATCCGTTATTATTTGATAAAGACCTGAAACCGAAGAAAGCTTTTTGGGAGGTAGTAAAGTTTTAAGTATTGTTCAATTAAGTTGCAACATGAAGAAAATAATTTCATTGATTGTATCGCTGATCATTTCATTAATAAGCTTTGCCCAGCAAACTTATACCAACCCCATCCTGGCAGGCTTTTATCCCGACCCAAGCATATGCAGGGTGGGTAATGATTATTACATCGTCAACTCGTCCTTTGCCTATTTTCCGGGGCTTCCCATTTTTCATAGTAAAGACCTGGTGAATTGGGAACAGATCGGGCATGCGATGGACAGGATTGAGCAATTGGATCTGAAAGGAGCTGCTGTCTCAAGAGGATTGTTTGCCCCCACGATACGTTATCATAATGGCACCTGGTATATCATTTGTACACTGATAGACAAAGGAGGAAACTTTGTAATAACAGCAAAAGATCCGAAAGGTCCCTGGAGTAATCCTGTTTGGTTAAAAGAAGTAAATGGTATTGATCCTTCCGTATTTTTTGACGACAATGGCAAAACCTACATTTTATTCAACAGCATTCCTCCAAACAATATTTCCCTTCATGACGGGCACCGTACCATACGGATGTTTGAATTTGACGCTGCAAATCTGAAAGTAGTCGGGGAAGAAAAAATCCTTATCAATGGCGGCACGGATATGGCCAAAAAACCGGTTTGGATAGAAGGGCCGCATATTTTTCAAAAAGACGGATGGTATTATCTGATATGTGCTGAGGGAGGAACCGGCTACAATCATTCGGAAGTGGTATTCAGAAGCAAGGAGGTGGATGGCCCTTACATTTCTTATGAAAAAAACCCAATACTAACGCAACGTCATTTAAATCCAGGAAGAAAAAACCCCGTTACAACTACGGGCCATGCAGATCTTGTAGAAACACCTGATGGTAAATGGTACGCTGTATTTCTTGGATGCCGGCCCTATGAAGGTGATTTTTATAACACAGGCAGGGAAACATTTATGACACCGGTTGAATGGAAAGAAGGCTGGCCTGTTATCCTGGAAGGAGATGAAGAAGTGCAATACCACTACCCTCTTCCCATGCCGCAACAAACCCATGCAGTAAACAATAATTTCAGCGGCAACCTTTATTATAAAGATGATTTTAAAAACAAAATACTCAACCCACGTTTTGTCTTTTTGAGAGATCCGGAAACTGGTTTATACAGTTTATCAGCCAAAAAAGGATTCCTCACTCTGCCATTAAAGCCACAAACGGTTTCGGGGAAAGAAAACCCGGCCTTTATAGGATTCCGGCAACATAACTTAAAGGGTTATGCTTCGACAAGTATTCTTTTTACTCCCATTTCAGAAAATGAAAAAGCTGGTCTATTGATCTTTCAAAATGAAACCCACTATTATTTCTTGTGCAAATCGATAGAAAACGATAAGCCAGTCGTTCAATTATATAAATCAGCGACAAAAGCCGGTGAAAACCCTGTGTTACTGGCTTCGCAAAAATTAAATTCTGATAAAGAGATGCAATTAAAAATTGAGGCGAGGGCTGACGAATATGCATTTTATTATGCAGAAAAGAATGGCAGCTGGGTTTTATTGAAGGATAATGTGGATGGAAAATTTCTCAGCACAAAGGTTGCCGGTGGCTTTGTGGGAAGCTTGTATGCTTTATATGGTGTATCAGGGGATAAGCAAACTAATATCCCGGCCAGGTTTAACTGGTTTGAGTATAAGGGGAATGATGATGTTTACAAATAATCTAAGCTGGTCCCTGAGAGTACAGCAGCTTCCTTTGTTTTGCACTCTTTACCAGATGTCCCTAACGAATTCCAACCGCTGTAGCATTGTGTTTATTCCTGAACCGAAATGCAATACCGAGCTGTCCTGTATGACTGCGATTCAAATCGCTGTTATAGGGTGTAATATCTGTTAATCCAAAATAGTAGCGGGCATAGATCCTTAATTGTTGGTTGAATAAATAACCCATACCCAGGTTCAGACCAAATTGGGTATTCCCAAAACTTCTCTTAACATTCATATGACCATCCCCTATTCCCTTGCTGAACGCGGATACCAGTACCGCCAGTTGAGGACCGGCTTCAAAATATAAGGAAGGAAGCGGAAAATACTGTACAACCAGGGGCAATTGAATATAATTAAGTACAATAGTATTCTTAATTGGAGAAGGATTTTCATTATTATCGTAAACCAGGTAATGTTGCCCTTCGCCGGAATACAAGAGTTCCGGTTGAAACCGCCAGTTTTTATTCATGGTAACATGAACAAAGACACCAGCGTGGAAACTCAAAAGCTTATCAGCATTATAGCCACTCAAACCGGCATAATTCAAACCGGCTTTTATACCGGCATGGGGTTGGGCCGCAGTAGTAAGAAAAAGAAAACATATTCCTGCTGACAGCAGTACAGTTCTAAAGTTTTTCATGCTTATTGGCTTTCACAATTATTTTCAAATCCGGTGCCAATTAAGCCCTTTAGAAATTTAAGGTTACTGGGAAACAACAGTTATAATTTTTCCACCGTAAAATCCAGTAGTGAAATACAGTCAGATTTTTATCATTTCTCCCTGCAAGGCTAAGTAAAAACGCAATAGAGACCAGACAAAACCCAACTAACAATTTGTCAGGCTACCAAACATACATTCAGTACCACCCGGTAGGCAACGAAATCCCCCCGCTGAAATCGCTTTTCGTCACTTTTTGGTTCAGCAGATTTTCACCAAAATGCTTTGTATCACCAAAAAAAAGAAAAGTGTCTGTTGTTTTCTTTCCAAATGAATCAAAAAAAGTCAAGGAACTGGTCGTATACTGAATTTGCAGCCCGGATAACAGTGTTTAATTATTAAATCTTAAACCCATACACTGAATTTTAAATTTGCATATTTTCGGTTGCGATGAAAAAATATTCAGGCCAGTCAGGAATGCTGGTTGCCATAGATTGTATCATCTTCGGCTTCGACGGAGATGAACTGAAACTTTTGCTGATCCAAAGAGGCTTTGAGCCTGAAAAAGGGAAATGGAGTTTGATGGGGGGCTTTGTACAGCCAAAGGAAGGACTCGAAAAAGCCGCGGCCAGGATATTAAAACAACTCACCGGGCTTGCAGATGTTTACATGGAGCAGTTACAGGCTTTTGGCGAACCAAACCGCGACCCTGTTGAACGTACCGTTTCGATCGCCTGGTTTGCCCTTGTTGATATACACAAATATGAAAAACAGCTTAGCGACAATTATCACCCTGAATGGATATCAGTAAAAAAATTACCCACCCTGATCTTTGATCACCGCCGGATGGTAGATATGGCAAAAAAACGTTTACAGTATAAAGCAGCTTTGCATCCGCTCCTGTTTGAACTGCTCCCGGATAAATTCACCATTCCCCAGTTACTTAACCTGTACCAGGCAGTCTATGACAAAAAATTAGATAAAAGAAATTTCAACCGCAAGCTTTTATCGGCAAAGTTGCTGATCAAACAAAAACATAAAGAAAAGGACAACTCCAGGCGGGGAGCTTATTATTATAAACTTGATAAGCGGAAATATTATTTGCACATGGATGCCATTATTAGTTTTCTTCCCACCCGTGATGTTTTCAGCTGATTCAGCCGGGCAAAAGCATTTTTTTGTTTCAACATAAATAAGTGTTATTTTGACACTCATCTTTTATCATGCACAACGATTGCTTTGTCATTGGGGTGGACTATGGCACTGACTCGGTCAGGGCAGTGCTGGTCAATGCTGCCAACGGAAATGAAAAAGCCTCTTCTGTTTTCTGGTATCCCCGCTGGAAAGAAGGTCTGTATTCTGATCCTTCATTAAATCAATTCAGGCAGCATCCGCTTGATTATGTGGAAGGACTTGTAACATCTGTCAAAGATTGTTTGCAGCAGGCAGGCAGGGATGTGGCCCAAAACGTAAAAGCGATTTCTGTTGACACAACGGGTTCCACTCCCGTTGCAGTGGATAAAACCGGAACACCCCTTGCCCTTCTCCCGGAATTTGAAAATAATCCTAATGCCATGTTTGTGTTGTGGAAGGATCATACTGCAATCAATGAAGCCGCAGCAATAAATGAGCATGCTGCAAAATTTTCAATAAACTATCTGCAATATGTTGGCAGCATTTATTCTTCTGAATGGTTTTGGGCAAAACTTCTTCACCTGTTGAGAGAAGATGAAGCTGTTCGTAAAAATGCTTATTCTTTTGTTGAACATTGCGACTGGATACCTTTTCTGCTAACGGGTGGAACAGATGTACATCAAATGAAAAGAAGTGTTTGCAGTGCCGGCCACAAGGCTTTATGGGCAGCTGAGTTTGGAGGATTGCCTTCCAATGATTTTTTTACTTCTTTAGATCCCCTGCTCAATGGCTATACTTCAAGATTATTTACCGAAACATTTACTGCCGACAAGCCGGCAGGGAATCTTTCAAAAAGCTGGGCAGAAAAATTAGGATTACCTGTTGATGTGATAGTTGGGGTTGGCGCTTTTGATGCGCACATGGGTGCGGTTGGCGGACAGATCGAACCTTATCACCTGAGCAAGGTGATGGGCACTTCTACCTGCGATATGCTGGTGGCTCCGCAACATGAAATGGAAGGGAAATCAGTAAAAGGGATCTGCGGGCAGGTTCCCGGCTCCATCATTCCGGGAATGATGGGGATGGAAGCAGGGCAGAGTGCATTTGGAGATGTATATGCCTGGTTTAAAAATTTATTGAGCTGGCCCAGCAATTACCTGGTAAATGATGACAAAATAAAGAATGAACTACCGGATAAAATTATTGCAGCTTTATCTGCTGAAGCAGCGAAACTTCCATTACTTTCAAGGGATGAATTGGCTGTTGATTGGCTGAATGGACGACGCACTCCTGATGCAAACCAGTTGTTAAAAGCGGCGATCATCAATCTGAACCTTGCCAGCGATGCACCCCGGATCTTTAAGGCATTGGTGGAAGCTACCTGTTTTGGAGCCAAAGCCATTGTTGACAGGTTTAATGAAGAGGGAGTTCCCGTAAAAGGGCTGATCGGGTTAGGTGGTGTGGCAAAAAAATCTCCGTACATTATGCAGGTGATGGCTGATGTGATGAATATGCCGATCCGCATTCACCGGTCAGAACAAACCTGTGCTGCAGGCGCTGCTATGTTTGCCGCCACCGCTGCCGGCTTGTATGAAAAAGTGGAAGAAGCGATGAGCGCTATGGGACAGGGTTTTGATACCGTCTATCATCCCAATACAGGTAATGCCGGTTTATACCAGGCCAGGTATAAAAAATATAAAACACTCGGCGCTTTTATTGAAAACTAAATGGAAGAACCTGATCATTGTATAAAAATATATTCATGAAAAAGATTTTAATAATAGTATCGTCTTTATTGCTGGCATTATTTGTATCTGCACAGACACAGCTTACAGTAAATGCAAAAACCCCGGGCCCTGTGATCAATAAAAATATTTATGGGCATTTTGCCGAACACCTTGGCCATTGTATTTATGGTGGATTTTATGTAGGTGATACCAGTAAAATTCCAAATACAAATGGAGTGAGGAATGATATTATTGCAGCTTTAAAAAAATTGAAAGTTCCCAACCTGCGCTGGCCCGGTGGCTGCTTTGCTGATACCTATCACTGGAAGGATGGTATTGGCCCTAAAGATAAACGACCGTCTATGGTAAACACATGGTGGGGCGGCGTTACTGAAGACAACAGTTTTGGCACGCATGATTTTCTTGATATGTGTGAACAGCTGGGGGCAGAGCCTTATATCTCCGGCAACGTGGGCAGCGGCACCGTGCAGGAACTGGTGCAATGGGGTCAGTATGTAAGTTTTGATGGCAAAAGTCCTATGTCAGATCTAAGAAAAAAGAATGGACGGGAAAAGCCCTGGCATGTTAAGTATTGGGGCATGGGCAACGAAGCATGGGGATGCGGTGGCAATATGACCGCTGAGTATTATGCAAACCTGTATAAGCAGTATGCAACGTTTATGACGGATTGGGATAACACTGCTCATATTTTCCGGGTGGCTTCAGGCGCCAACTCATCCGATTTTCACTGGACAGAAGTGATGATGCGTGACATTCCGCATAAAATGCTGGAGGCGGTGGCCATGCATTATTACTCTGTCATTAACTGGAGTAAAAAATCTTCTGCTGCCAATTTTACTGCACCTGAATATTTTGCTACGATGAAAAAAGCATTGCGGATGGAAGAATTAGTGACCAAACACAGCGCCATCATGGATAAATATGATCCTGGAAAAAAGATTGCACTGGTAGTGGATGAATGGGGTGGTTGGTATGATGTGGAGCCAGGCACCAATCCCGGTTTTCTATTCCAGCAAAACACGATGCGTGATGCCATGATAGCCGGGGTTACTCTCAATATCTTTAACAATCATTGTGACCGGGTACGCATGGCCAATATTGCACAAACCATCAATGTCCTGCAGGCAGTGATACTGACCAATAAAGAAAAAATGATCCTTACTCCTACTTATCATGTAATGGAGATGTACAATGTGCACCAGGGTGCGACACTGTTACCCGTTACCATAACGGGCAGCAATTATATTATGGGGAATGATACACTTCCCGCCATTTCTGTTTCTGCTTCGATCGATAAAGACAGTATAGTACATATTTCATTGGTAAATATTGATGATGAAAAAAGCCAGACTATATCGGCAGCTATGGATGGCATTTCTTATACACAGGTAAGCGGCAGGATATTAGTGTCGGCACATATTCAGGATCATAATGAGTTTGATGAGCCGGAGAAAGTAAAGCCTTTGCCTTTTACCAATTTCAAAAAAGAAGGCAATCGCTTATCAGTAACATTACCGCCGGCCTCCGTAGTTGTTCTTTCATTAAATTAATTTTCGAAAAATTATGAGTAAATACCAGCATATAAAAGAAGAAGCCTATGAGGCCAACATGCAGTTACCTCAATTGGGTCTCGTACTGTTTACTTTTGGTAATGTAAGCGCTGCTGATAGAAACCTTGGTGTATTTGCCATTAAACCAAGCGGGGTTCCTTATCAGGAGCTTTCGCCGGAAAAAATGGTAATCGTTGATTTTGATGGAGCTGTTGTGAAAGGAAAACTTCGTCCTTCCTCAGATACAAAAACACACGCTGTTCTCTATAAACACTGGGAGAATATCGGTGGTATTGCACACACCCATTCCACCTATGCAACTGCATGGGCGCAGGCGCAAAGGGAGATACCCTTATTCGGCACCACTCATGCAGATCATAATACAGTCAATATTCCATGTGCTTCACCCATGAGTGATGAAATGATCAAAGGCGATTACGAACTTGAAACCGGTTTCCAGATCATCAATTGGTTTAAAGAAAAAGGATTGAATTATGAAGAGGTGGAAATGATCCTCGTCAGCAACCATGCTCCGTTTACCTGGGGCAAAACAGCCGCAAAAGCGGTATACAACAGCGCTGTGCTGGAAAACATTGCACAAATGGCCCTGCTAACAGAACAAATAAATCCGGATGCGCCCCGGTTAAAAGAAGCATTGATAAAAAAACATTTTGAACGTAAACATGGACCGGATTCTTATTACGGTCAATAAAATCAGCACTATGAAAAAACAAATTTTCCTTTTACTTGTTGGAGTAACAGGGTTATGTATCGCCTGTAACAATAAGTCAGAAAACAACAGTAACACAGCTAAAACGAAACCCGGCATCACTGAAAAATCTTTTAGCAATTTTGAAGGCAGCCCTGTTACGGAATATACAATCATCAATTTATCCGGCATGCAGGTCAGCATCCTTAATTATGGTGGTACCGTTACAAAGATTATTACAATGGATAAAAACGGAAAAGATGGCGATGTGATCTTAGGATA
>JBGPKR010000149.1:0-8720 GCA_041486045.1 Chitinophagaceae bacterium
ATCCCCTATTACTTTCTCATCTATGTTCTCTGGGAAAAATTTATTAAAAAAGATTATGAAAAAGACCGGTATTTAAAATTTTTGCGTTCTGTTCGCAATGCTACCGCACTTATCATGCTGGGTGCTGCTGTTGCTGTTTCAATTCTTCAGTTACGATGGGGCCTTATTGTTCTTTTTTGGGGAATGCAGATAGGGCTTATCCTGTTGCTGATCATCCGACGCAAGCTTACAGAAATTCTTGGGAAATCTATTTACCAGCAGGATAAAAAAGATCTTGAATTAATAAGAAAATCCAAAATAAGTAAAAGATTTTGGGGTCTTTTGACTGACGAGGAGGACAAAGCTTTCTCCCGGGCATTTTTAATTATAAGCATTGTTCCTGCTGCCTGTTATATAACCACCATTGTTTCCGTAAAATTTTCAGTTGAAATCGGAAGTTTTCCTTTTACGCTGCTGGCATTTTCTGTACTGCTTATACTCGGAAATTTTGTAGCTATGGTTTCGGCATTGGCAAGATTTAATTTTCATATATTATTCTGGTCGCTGGCATTCATTGTGGGACTATTGAGTGATCCGCATCAAGTGAAGCTGATTGAAAAACAGGATGCTTCGGTTCTTTTTGCAAACAGGCAATCATTAAAAGAATATTTCAGCAATTGGGTATCGCTTCGGTATCCCGATCCTGACTCGATTCAAAAACAGCCGGTGTATTTTGTATTGGCCGATGGCGGCGCCTCCCGTTCGGGTTATTGGGTGGCTTCTGTGCTTTCACGTCTTGAGGACAGCAGCGCCGGAAAATTTTCCCGCGACCTGTTTTGCCTGTCAGGTGCGTCAGGGGGCAGCGTAGGTAATGCGACATTCTTTAATATCCTTCGCAATAAAAAAGATCTTGATAGCAGCTGCCTCTACGCTTCGACGTCTTATTTAAGATCAGATTTTCTTACTTATACATTGGCCCGTATGCTGGGACCCGATGTGTTCCGCTACCTGCTTCCTTTTTTAATGCCTGTGAAAGACAGGGGCTATGCACTCACAAAAGCTATGGAAGAAGCTCAGGACAAACAGCATACTGCCGCAATAATTAATATGAAAGTAGGTATGTCAGAGATCATAACGCAAAAAAATCATCCGGCCGGTTTGCCCATACTTTGTATCAATACAACCCGGATGCAGGATGGAAGACCGGGAGTGATCAGCACTATTAACATGAACGAATATTATTTTAATAAACGGGTCGATGTATTGAGCCTGGTCGATGAAAAAAAAGACCTGAAGTTAAGTTCAGCGGTGGTGCTGGGCGCCAGTTTCCCTTACCTGAGTCCTGCCGGGAGAATTGATACAAAGCTGTTCATAAAAAAAGATGGAGTGAGAAAAGAGATAACCGAATCACAGTATTTTGTTGATGGCGGCTATTTTGATAATTCAGGCGCCGGTGTGGTCAATGAGATGATCATTGGCATGAGGCAATTGATGAAGGAAGATCCTTTTTTATCGCGGTATGCAGGTAAGCTGGATTTCATTGTTCTTCATATCACCAATGATCCCCGTCTCGGTGCCGAGCCGTTCTTTGAAAAAGTAAATCCACTTACCAATGACCTGGCGGCTCCTGTCAAAACCCTGGTTGGTAGCTATGTCAGCCAGACCAGCGTCAACGATTCAAGATTAGAAAATTATATGAGGATCAATTTCGGTCCCGGTCATTACACCCGGGTAAATCTTTCAAAAGAAAATGATAAGATGAGCTTTCCCATGAACTGGGTTATATCAAAACGTGTGCTGGATAGTATGAATGCAAGGCTTGAAGGTTCGGCGCTGGTAAAAGCATTGTGGCAAAAAATGAATGAATAGTTTTTTTTAATAAATAGTTTTCCGCCTGTGTTTATTGCTCTTTTTTTTTGTTCCTTTGTATAAAAATCTATTACCATGAGAAAAATATTCCTTACCCTGCTTTTGGCGCTGCCCATTTTACTGAATGCACAGCTTGAAAAAACGCTTAAGAAAACCATTGAATTGAAAATGCCCGGGAAAGTTTACCTTACCAAAGGTGACGGGCAAGACAAATTGCCAGGTGAGGATAGCCTCCCCGGAACAAGGGGAGGCGCCGTGGTATGGCATTCTCTACTAAAAAAATATTATGCTGTTTTTGCCGGAAATTACTCTTATCCCCTGGCTGTCTTTGATGTTAACGGTAATCGTCTTTCCGGCGAAGACCAGACCACCCTGGAAGATCTGAGGGGATTGTGGTATAACCCAAAGCTGAATAAGATCTGTGGTAATGGCTTTTCTGATATTGGCTGGTTCAGCTATAAACTTGACACAAAAGGGATCCCTGTTACAAGTGAAATTTATGCTGCAGGGATGAATCAACCCAGCGATCAGAGTATCGGGGTTTTTAATGCAAAAACCAATATGGTCTATTTTCTATATGGCCAGAATATTTTTGTGTATAATGCTGAAGCCATGCAGGAAGAAGACAGTACGATACGGCTTCATCCCGGTATCACTAAAGCAGATGATGTTGACCAAAACGATGATGGCACCGTCCTGAGTGAAGATTACAGCTACAATGTTTTGATCTATACCGGTATTCCCAAAGCAGAATTTGGCTTACTGAATGTAATCGAAAGACAGGTGGAATTGTATAACCGGAAAACCGGTTTGATGACGCAGAAACTCAAGCTTCCTGCTGATCTTCCAACCTGGCGGGCATTCAATTTCAGCTATGCAAACGGAACCTACTGGGCCTTTGACCAGGATACAAGAACATGGACGGGTTATAAATAAAAATTTGCGATCTTATAATACATAGTATTGTTGGTAAACCAACGGCCATAACTATCGCTGAATCATATTGAGGATCCCTCTCTTTTTACTGCAGGAATGAATACAGGTAACTGTTATTATGAGCAGTAACTACAAAAGCCCCGTATCTCACAAGCCGGAGGTATAATATTGAAATTAATGATTTCGTATGAAAGTCAGCTAATGGCTAATCCTTTTTCCGTAGGTTTGCGGCCTAAATTTTCTGATATGAAGAAGTATTTTCTAACGATCTTCCTGGCCGTTGGCCTGTTTTTTAAATCCTTTGCCGATGAAGGAATGTGGCTGCCATTGTTATTGGGTCAGCAGGTGTATAATGAAATGGTGAAAAAAGGGCTGACGCTCAGCAAGGACCAGTTGTATAACATCAATAAACCATCATTAAAAGATGCCATAATCATTTTTGGCGGAGGTTGCACCGGCGAGATTGTCAGTGCTGAAGGTTTGATCTTTACCAACCACCACTGTGGCTATGATGCCATTGCGAATGCCAGCAACATGGATCATAATTATTTACAGGACGGTTTTTATGCCCGTAATAAAAGCGAAGAGATCGCATCCAGTCTTTCTGTTCAGTTTTTACTGCGTATTGAAGACATCACCAAAGAAGTGATGGATTCGCTGAAAGGACTCAGCGGTACCGAAAGGGTACAAAAACAAAATGCGGTATTGGCAGCTATCAACAAAAGAATGAGCGATGAGAGTAAGAATATTGAAACAAGGGTCAGCCCTTTATTCAAAGGCAACCAGTTCCTTGCTTTTGTGTATCAGCGTTATTACGATATCCGCCTTGTTGGCGCACCACCTGAAAGTGTAGGCAAGTTTGGCGGAGATACGGATAACTGGGAATGGCCCCGCCACACAGGCGACTTCTCCATTTTCAGGGTATATACAAAACCTGATGGTAGTCCTGCTAAAAGAGGTGAATCCATAGATGGTAATATTCCTTTCAAACCCAAATGGTATTTGCCTGTTTCTTTAAAACCATTGAAAGACGGCGATTTCGCCATGATCTGGGGCTATCCCGGTGGTACCAACCGTTATGAAAGTTCTTATGGTATCCGCCTTTCAACCGGGATAAATAATCCCACACTGGTGAAACTGCGTGATGTGAGGCTGAAATATATGTTTGAAGAAATGAAAAAGGACCCGGCCATCAAACTGCAGCTGTCTTCTTCTTTCGCAGGCATTGCAAACTACTGGAAATTTTATGATGGCGAAACAAAGCAGTTGCTGAAATATGATATATATGGCAAGAAAATAAAAGCCGAAGAAAAATTTAATGCCTGGGCAAAAGGCAAACCTGAATATGAAAATATTTTTTTGGACTGGGGCAAGGCCTATGATGCATGGCTCCCTTATGCCAAGCACAGGATGTATATGAATGAAGGCATCTATGGTTCCCCGTTGATCGCTTTTGCTGCATCTCTTTTGCAATTAGAAACAGCCTTGGTGAAAACAGGCATGACACAGGCCGATGTAAAAAAAGCCGCTGATGCCGCCAACCAGCAGCGCAAGGCTTTCCTGGAAGGAGAGAATAGAATTTCTGATCAGAACATTGTGGCGGCAGTTACAAGAATGTTTTATGAAGATATAGTCAAAGATCAGCAACCGGTCGGGTTTTACGGCGGTTTAAAAAATACCTATGGACCACTGGATGATGATGCTACTTATAAAAAATATGCTGCCGATATTTTCAGCAAAACGATGATACTGGATGATGCCAAATGGAATGCTTTTATTGCAAATCCTGATGCGGTAAAATTGCAGGATGATCCCGCCTTTAATCATGCCGCAACCTTTGCCAAAAACTACAATAGTAAATACCTGCCGCTTTCCCAGCAGTTCACTGCAAAGAATGGTGAATTTGGAAGATTATACCTCAAGGGTATTATGGAAATGGACCCCGTAAAGGCCAAAATGATGTATCCCGACGCCACATTTACCATGAGAGTTAGTTATGGCAATGTAAAATCATATAACCCCAGGGATGCGGTGCATTACGATTATGTGACCACGTCAAATGGATTATTGGAAAAATATATCCCCGGCGATTATGAGTTTGACCTGCCCGCCAACCAGATCGAATTGCTGAAGAAAAAAGATTTCGGGCAGTATATCGACCCGGTAAGAAAAGTCCTTGTGATTGGCTTTATCACCACCAATGATATTACAGGCGGTAATTCCGGTTCTCCTGTCATTAATAATAAAGGTGAATTGATCGGTCTTGCTTTTGATGGCAACTACGAAGCCCTGAGCCACAAGCTGGCATTTGACAAAGACCTGAACCGCACCATCTGTGTTGATATCCGTTATGTGCTCTGGTGTATTGATAAACTCGGTGGGGGAACAAATATTATTAAGGAGCTGAAGCTGATGAAATAGACCACAGACCTGCCTGCTCGCCTTCGCATAGCTTCAGCGGAGCAAGGCCACCAGGCAGGTTACATTGATTGAAATGATCTTAACAAGAGCAGTCTTTATGGCTGCTTTTGTTATTTTAAAGCAGCAATTAATTCTGTAACATTGCAAAGCAATTTATCGTTTGAAAAAACAGATCCCCATATTTTTTTTATTTTCTTTCTTTTCTGCAGAGGTCTTCTCCCAGCCGATCCAATTCAGCATTGCCACCGACCTGGGCCTGCAACGCAGCTTTAAGAAAGAGCAGCAATACTGGGCGGGAGGTCATACTATCCAGGTGCAATTTAATTTTACCCCAAAAGACGGGGCCTATGCATGGATATCTTATTATACCAATGGTAAATTCAGTAACAATGTAACTGCCACCGCCAAATCAGCTGTCACTGTCCCCCAACAGATCAATTATGTAAATTATGCGCTGATGCGGTTCAAGCAAATTTCAATCGGATGGAAAAAATACCTGAAGGGAGCTTGCGATATAGAAGAAGGCTGGAATATTTATGGCTATGCAGGATTTGGTTTATTGCTGGGCCGGGTAGAAAATACACATTCCGTTTTCATTGATACAGCTGTTTATAAAGTCCCGGTCAGGACCGGCAAGGCAAATTTTAAAAGACTCACGCTGGACCTTGGCCTTGGCTGGGAAGCGCCGATTGGCGCTGATACATTTATTTATGCAGAAGGAAGGGCATGGATCCCCACGACTGATTATCCCAGTAAATTCATTTTTGTAAATGATAATGCCCCGCTGGTTGCCATGATCAATGCGGGCATCCGGATCCTTTTTTGACCTCAGCCCCAACCCCTCTCCATCCCGATAGCTATCGGGATGGAGAGGGGAGACAGGAAATACAATGAACAAACCAGTTCTTTATATTCGAAGTTTCTCTTACTAAATATCACTGGAATTATTTCAATGAATAATAAACTTACCATCCGCCAAATTGAACTCTATAAACTTTCCATCCCGCTGAAAGAACCCTTTATCACTTCACTGGGAACAGAGCTTAGCGCTGATAATGTGCTGGTGAAAATAATTACAGACGAAGGCATCATTGGCTTTGGAGAATGCAGCCCTTATATGCCCATCAACGGGGAAAGCACGGATACCTGCATGATCGTGGGGCAATATTTTGCCAAAGCATTGAAAGGAAAAGATCCATTGCAGATCGAAGAATGCATTGGCCTGATGGATAAAATAATTTATGGTAATACCAGTATCAAAAGCGCCTTTGATATGGCGCTCTATGATATTGCCTCGCAACATGCAGGAGTTCCGCTGTATAAATTTATCGGCGGAGAAAATAATAAAGTAATTGTTACCGATTACACCGTCAGCATTGGCGATCCGCAAAAGATGGCGGCTGATGCATTGAAAATAAAAAATGAAGGCTATCCTGCCATTAAAATAAAATTGGGTAAAAACGGAAAGACGGATGTGGAAAGAATAAGAGCTATCCGTGCAGCCGTGGGGAATAAAATTCCTTTGCGCATTGATGCCAACCAGGGTTGGAAAGTGAATGAAGCCATTGAAACACTGAATGCATTAAAGGAATTTGATATCCAGCATTGCGAAGAGCCGATTGCCCGCTGGAAATTTATGAAGTTGAAAAAAGTCAGAAAGAACAGTCCCATTCCCATCATGGCAGATGAATGCTGCGGCGATGAACATGATGCAGAAAGACTGATCGAACTCGGCGCCTGTGATTATATGAATATCAAACTCGGTAAATCAGGCGGCATCTTTAAAGCATTAAAAATGGTAAGGCTGGCCGAAGCGGCCAATATTCATTTACAGGTTGGTGCATTTGTTGAATCAAGATTAGCCATGACAGCCTTTGCGCATTTTGCATTATGCAGTTCTATCATCGAGCATTATGATTTTGATACAGCGCTGATGTTTAGTGAAGACCCCGTAACCGGCGGCATTATTTATGAAAAGAATGGAGTGGTGAAAGTGCCGGAGGGGCCGGGTTTGGGGGCGACGATAGATGAGGGCTGGTTGGGGAAAATGCCAAAAAAAATTGTTTAATCACCTGCAATTTTATTGGAACGGTTCGGTACATTCATCAGCAAAGATCAACTGATGAAGGAAGTCGTATTGAATCCAATACAGCACCGTGGTATGGAGTGCATTGGCATTTTCTTTGAGATCAATTTCAAAATCCAGGGGGCATTGCAAAAGACAGGGGTGGTTAAATTCAGTATCAACAATAAATGCTGGTATACAGCATTAAACAAAGAGAATTACAATAAAATTTTCTTTGCGCTGAAAGGACTGGCCAATATAGATCAGGAATTATTATATCAATACCTGGCAGCTAAAAAGAAAAAAGAAACTGTGACTCCCGGGGTCTCTGCTTCTGCTAAATCTGTAACCCCCGCAAAGCTACCACTGGTTATTTCAAATAAACAGGCGATTACAAACACTGATCGTATAAAAAAACAGGTTTCAGTTTATAAGTACGGGAAAATACATGCTGTAAATGCCCATGTTATTCCGTCACTGGAGCAACTCCTGAAGTTAAAAGCGTACAGTCCTTCTACCATCAAGACCTATATTTCTGAAATGACATCATTACTGGCCCTGCTGAAAAATATTCCGGCTGATGATCTGACAGCAGGGCATCTCAAACGCTACCTCATATATTGTTATGAAAAACTGAAATTAACAGAAAACACTTTACATAGCCGCATTAATGCTATGAAATTTTATTACGAACAGGTGCTGGGAAGAGAAAAATTTTTCTGGGAAATACCAAGACCGAAAAAGCCAATCATTCTCCCCAAACTTTTGAATGAGGCAGAGCTGGCAAAACTATTTAATGCCCTATCCAATAAAAAACATAAGGCAATGATCTTTACTGCGTATAGTGCCGGTTTGCGGGTGAGTGAAATTGTAAACCTGAAGATTTCAGATATTGACAGCAAAAGGATGCAGATTTTAGTGCAGAGGGCAAAAGGCAAAAAAGACAGGTACGTCAACCTGAGCCCTATATTGCTGGATATTCTACGCAAATACCTGGAAGAGTATAAACCTCGTCCCGGAGTTTACTTATTTGAATCTGAACAAACGCTTAGGGCTTATCCCGTCCGTACGGTACAACAGATATTTTCCAACGCCAAACAAAAGGCCGGCATAAGAAAAGAAGTTGGGATACACAGTCTCAGGCATAGTTTTGCCACGCATTTGCTTGACAAAGGAACCGATATAAAATATATAAAAGAATTACTGGGTCATTTCAATATAAAGACCACAGAGCGGTATCTGCATGTAAGCAAAAAACAGCTAGTGAATATAATCAGCCCGTTTGATGATTTATGGAAAAAAGAAGGCCTGGAGTGGTAAAATGGATTATACTAATAATAATGTATATTGTATAACGCTAATTCATTAATTCTCAAGACAAAAAAATTTTAATTACTGCGCCTTATATCATAAATTAGAGTGTTAGCGGTTACTTTCTATGACGACTCCG
>JBGPKR010000150.1:0-8720 GCA_041486045.1 Chitinophagaceae bacterium
AAAATACAGCGCTGATTTTTATCCTTTTGAAGTGAAGCAAACCGGTGGCGGCTGGCAGTTTCTGACAAGGGCTGCCTTTCATAAGACCGTTTCCCAACTGAATGGAGAAAAATTTCTTAAACGTCTGTCGGCAGCTTCACTGGAAACACTGGCTATTATTGCCTATAAGCAACCGGTAACAAAAGGTGAGATTGAATCCATCCGCGGCGTAAGCTGCGATTACTCCGTGCAGAAACTGCTGGAAAAAGAACTCATTATCATCAGCGGCCGTAATGAAAAAGCGCCGGGACAACCCTTGTTGTATTCCACATCAAAAAATTTCATGGACTACTTTGGTATTAATTCAGCCGATGAATTACCAAAAATTAAAGAAGTGATCACTGAGCAGGTTGAGCCAACTAATTTAAAAAAACCTTTGTTTGGTGGAGAAACAGAACACGAAGATCCGGAAATACTATCCGTAACTGAAACCGGGGAACTCATCATCAACCTGCCTACCGGACAGGCAGGCAAAGAACAAGCCGGGGGCGAAGAAAGCTAACCATCTTTATATAAACAAATTTATAGGGTGGCTCAGTAATTTGAGCCACTTCTTTTTATCTTCGTTTGTACATGCCACAGCAATTACCGGGTGAACAATTACTTCTTTTAGCCAATGAATTTGGAACACCACTTTATGTTTACCATGCTGAAAGGATTAAAGAGCAATATGAAAAACTATTAACGGCGTTCAACGGGGCCGATACAAAATTTTTCTATGCTGCCAAGGCTTTGACCAATATCAATATTCTCAAATACATTAAAAGCATTGGCTGTAATATAGATTGCAGTTCCATCAATGAAGCAAAACTGGCAGAAAGGGCAGGGTTTCTTCCTCAAAACATTTTATATACTTCCAATAATATAGCTTTTGAAGAAATAGAAGAGGCACAACGGATGGGCATCCATATTAATATCGACAGTATTTCCAATCTTAAAAAATTCGGACTGCAATTTGGTCATAGCTATCCTGTAGGTATTCGTTTGCGGCCAAACATTATGGCCGGAGGTAATTTAAAAATTTCCACAGGCCATGCCAGCAGTAAGTTTGGAGTACCATTGGAAAATATTGAAGAAGTACTGAAAGTACAGAAAGAAACAGGATTGTTCATCCGCACCCTGCATATTCACACTGGCAGCGATATAAAAGATGTGGAAGTGTTTGCCAAAGGGATTGAAGTGTTATTTGAAGCGGCCCGGCACTTCCCGGAGCTGGAAGTGATTGATCTTGGTGGTGGGTTTAAAGTGCCATATACTGCCGGGGAAGAAGGCACAGATATTGAGTTGCTGGGTAAAAAAGTGAAAGAAGAATTTGAATGGTTTGAAAAAAAATACAATCGTCACCTGCAGGTTTGGTTTGAACCCGGTAAATATTTAGTAAGTGAAGCTGGTTATTTTATTACTAAAGTAAATGTGCTGAAACAATCCGGCGATATAACATTTGCCGGTGTTGACAGCGGGCTCAATCATTTTATCCGCCCCATGTTCTATGGCGCTTATCATGAAATTGAAAATATCTCCAACCCATCCGGGGGGAAAAAAAATTATAATGTCGTCGGTAATATCTGCGAAACCGACACATTTGCAGAGAACCGTTTGCTGCCTGAAATAAGGGAAGGTGATTATCTCGTTTTCCGCAATGCAGGAGCTTATGGTTTTGAGATGGCATCCAATTATAATTCAAGGTTCAGGCCTGCAGAGGTATTGATAAAGAACGGGAAGCAACAACTTATCAGGAAGAGAGAGGAGATGAATGACCTGCTGAAGAACCAAACTGAGTTGCCTGAAGCCTGATTTTATCCACTTATCCACTTAGGCTGTTTATAAACTAAGGGTAAATACTTAATTTGCTGGTCTTAAACCGATCACTATGTTAAAGCCAGCGATAACAAGGATACCGGCTTGTTTGATAACAATGCTGGTTCTTTTATTTGCACAGCATTCTTCTTATGCACAGCAAGGCAAAGAAATAATCGGCATACCAACGACAGGTGCTCCGGGAATAAAAGTTTCTGTTGCAGAGCTGATGCGTCGCGCCGAAATAGCAGATAGGATCCACCGGCCGGCACCCATAAAGTTCAGGGAAGAATTTCATTCAAACAGGCACCCGGTTCAGAACCTGGAAGCATTAAATGTTTCTCAATGGCCGCCGGATAATACCAGGAATAACCTTGCACAAAGAATTACGGCTACCCAGGCTATTCATTCAAATTTTCTGGGTATTGACCTTTCTGCTGAAAGCAGTGCTATTCCTCCGGACAGTAATGGTGATGTCAGTTCTACGCAGGTTTGCGTGGTGGCTAACGGCAGAATAAAATTTTATAGCAGGAATACAGTCTGTGATGCGGCACAAACCACAGCTACCTCAGGTGCCACGACGCTGGCATCACCGGCATTTACTTCTACCCTGGATGCATTTTTTGCCAGTGTGGCGCCAAATGGTACCAGTGACCCGCATGTACGGTATGACAGGCTTACGAACAGGTGGTTTATTGTTGCTATTGATCTTGCAGCAGCTTCTAACCGTTGTGTAATTGCTATGAGCAGCGGCCCTACCATTTCTGTATTGGCTAATTTTACTTTTTTCTTTTTTGTGTTTGATGCAATCAGTTCTCCGCCAGCTTCACCGGTAGGATATATTGGCGGATTTTTTGATTATCCGACATTGGGGGTGGATGCAAATGCACTCTATATCGGCGGAAGAATGTTTAACTCTGCCGGTACCACCTATTTTGGAGCTACTTTGTTTGTTGTAAGGAAAAGTTCATTAACAGGCGGCGGACCTATTGTTACTACGGCATTTCATTTAGCAGGAACAAATACAACAGGTACATACACACCACAGGGAGTGGATAATGATGATCCGACAGCTACGCAAGGCTATTTTGTAGGAGTGGATGCTGGCATTTTCAGCACGTTGGTTTTTCAGAGAATCAGTACACCCGGAGGCACACCCACTTCCTCAGGTACAATTAACCTTACAGTTCCAGCTACCACATTTCCGCTTGGAGGATCGGGAAATGCGCAACCCGCATTGGGTACACCTGCAACTGGTCTTGACGATCTTGATGATCGTTTATATGCTGCCATGATCCGTAAAAATAAGGTTACAGGTGTGAGTTCATTGTGGACCGCTCACAATATTGAAGTAAACACATCAGGTGTAGCCAGTTCATCCGGTAACAGAAACGGAAGCCGCTGGTACCAGATTGATAATTTAGGGACAACTCCTTCATTGACACAATCAGGTACATTATTTGATCCGGCTGTAGCTAATCCGAGAGGCTTTTGGATACCTTCAATTGCTGCCAGCGGGCAAGGACATTCAATAGTTGGTTTTTCCTCTGCCAGCGCCGTCGCCAGGGCAGACTGCGGAGTTGCCGGCAGATACAGAACGGATGCTTCCGGAACGCTGCAGGCATTTACGATGGCAACAGCATCCGCCACTGCATATAATCAAAGTGGCTCCCCGGAAAGATGGGGTGATTTTTCGCAGGTAATTATTGATCCATTGGATGATATGACCATGTGGACATTCCAGGAATATTGTACAGGAACTAATGACTGGGGCGTAAGGGCTATTCAATTGAAAGCACCTCCTCCTGCTGCACCCACTTCTCCCGGAACAATCGGATGTGGCAATAGTGCCGGGGGAGGTAACAGGTCAACGGCAGTTACATTAAATGGCACATCATCCGGTAACTCCGAATTCTATGATCCCGGAACCGGTTATACCAATCGACTGACAGTGACTACAACGGGTGCAGGTGCATCCATCAATAGTCTTGTTTTTGTAGGCCCCACACAGCTAACATTTAATGTAATTTGGCCCCAGGCAACACTTGCAGGTACTACACAAACATTGACGATTACAAATCCTGATTGCCAGAGCGTTACTACAACCTATACATTGCCCAACGGCTGCGCTCCATTACCTGTTCACTGGCTCAGTTTTACCGGCAGGGATATTGGACGCAGGGTGCAATTGAACTGGGTTACAGATTATGAACCGGGTAACTCCCATTTTGAAATTGAAAAACAAAATACAAGAGGTGAATGGGTTTCCTTTGCTATACAAAACAGCAAGGGGATAAATGGTGGCAATTATATCCAGATGGATGATAACCCGATGCCTGTGAATCTCTACCGGCTCAGGCAGGTGAATGCAGATGCAACATTTACTTATTCTGCGATAGTAAAAGTTGAGATAAAAAGCGGGAACGATTTCCTTGTCTATCCTAACCCGGTAAAAGAGCAACTGAATGTCGAATTTCCGGAATCACATCGTAATGGAACCATACGACTTATCAGTTCCGTTGGTGAAGTGGTTTATTCCGCAAGGATAAACAGTGATAACAAACATACTATTGATGTAACAAATCTTTCTTCCGGTAATTATGTGGTCGAAATTGAATCCCTGTCCGGTAACCGGCAAAGGACTATGGTATTGATCCAGCGAAAAGAGCCGAAACCATAATACGATCTTTCTGTAAAGTAAAAGCTCTCAGCACCCGTGAGAGCTTTTTTATTGAACAGGTTTTACTGAAATAATGGTCGTTGTCTTCGAGGTAACCGGCAGGTTGCCAAATGCAGATTCCGAAGTGCCCCTTGATTCGGTATTCATTGTTTTCTCCCGGATGATACGGGTGATTTTATCCAGGATAATTTTTCCGGTTGATTTATTGTTCATCGTGGTACTGATTTCCGTGCCCATCATCATTGCTTTGGTAATGGTAACTGAACTGGCGGCAAAATCAACTATAATAGTTGAATCGGTTATATCTGAAAGTGCATATGCTGCATCAAACTTACCATTCTCATTTTCCCAGGACTCAGTCCAGGTGCTCCCTTTTCCTGTTGCACTATCGGGCAGTACTTTGAAAAAACTGGCTTTTCCTTTTTGCGGAGGTTGCACGATTTCCATTACATCTTTCAGCAGGCTGCTGATGATGGCCATCTGGTTATCCATTTCTGCGAACTGTATTTTTTCCGGCAGTGTCATTAAAGTTATTCCGTTACTGTCAACAATGATCTCATAGGTTTTTTCAAGCATTTCTTTTATGGGTTTGCCAAAAGGGCCATTCATATCTTTTTCTTCATTGGAGTCGAAAGTTCTTTTTGGGCCCATTCCTTCAAAGGAAAACCTGATACGTTGTAACTGGTGATGCAAGGTGCTGTTATCTTCCGTGCTGTTTGTTACTTTATAGAAATGATTACCTGTAGCATCCACGTTAAAATCAATGGACTGGTCACCTGCCTGCTGGACGACAGAAGTTTTTACCTGCATGGTTATATCCAGAATTTGCCCCTGGTCCAGTTTTAATTTACCTGAAATAGCCTGGCTGAAAGTAGCAGTAATGCTAAATAGCAGAAAGAAAAAAGATGCAACGAACCGTCTCATAAAAGAAATTGAACTTATCATCAAATTTGACGATTCTTTCTCACAATCGTTGCAGAAAGGGGAAAAATAATTGTTATAACGTATCATTATTACTTCCCTGAATTCATCTGAACTTCCTATTTTTAATGTTCAATTAAATCTGATATTTTTTATGCCGATCAGAATGACTGATGATCCCGTGGATCCTAACCAGCGGGATGATGACGGTGGTGGTGGCGGCGGAAGAGGTCCTGATCTACCCGGGGGTGGAGGTGGTTTAATGTCTTTATTGCCAATGCTGATCCGTTCTGCAAGATTTAATAATACCAGCGACGGAACCATTTATTTTAAAGTGGATGCCAACGATAATAAAGCGGTAGCTTGTGTGGTGGCTATTGATAAGCAATAGAACCAAGACCTGCCTGCTCGCCTTCGCATAGCTTCAGCGGAGCAAGGCCGGCCGGCAGGTTTGCCTGATTAAAATGATTAAAGCGATATGAAAAGATTATTTCTGGTAACTATTATTTTTTGTTCCTGTATGCAGGTTTTTTCGCAGGATCTTACCAAATTCAAATTGTATAACCCGGAAGAGAATGCCAAACAGGGTATTGCATCAGCCGTTAAGGAAGCAAAATCAGAAGGTAAACATGTGCTGGTGGAAATTGGAGGTAACTGGTGCATCTGGTGTGCCAGGTTCAATGATTTTGTGAACAACGATAAATCACTGGACTCATTGGTGAACAGCAATTATATCATTTACCATCTTAACTACAGTAAAGAAAATAAAAATACAGACTTGCTGGCTAAATATGATTTTCCGCAGCGGTTTGGGTTCCCGGTATTCCTGGTATTAAATGAAAAAGGTGACTTGCTGCATACGCAAACTTCCTGGTACCTTGAAGATGGGAAGAAGAGCTATGACAAAGAAAAAGTGACGGCCTTTTTTAATGACTGGAGTAAGAAAGCGCTGGATCCGGCACAATACAAAGAAGAATAAATGAACCCTAACGCAACCGCTTTCATCAAACTGATGAAGCATCCTGTTAAGTTCAGGGTGTTCCTGTTTACTAAATTGCCCGCTGCCTATTTTGCAGGAGTAAGAGTAAGGGAGCTGGATGAAAAAAGATGCCGGGTTACTGTTCCATATAAATGGTTTTCGCAAAATCCTTTTAAGTCCACATATTTTGCCTGTCTTGCCATGGCTGCAGAAATGAGTACCGGTTTATTAGGATTAATGCAATTGCATAAACGTAAACCTGCTGTATCCATGCTGGTAGTAAATCTTGAAGCTTCTTATTTTAAGAAAGCGACAGGCAGAACAGGGTTTGTTTGTGAGGATGCTGAGTTGTTTCAAAAAGCTGTTGATGAAACGATAAACTCAGGTGAAGCCAGGATAGTAAAAGCAAAATCTATCGGGAAGAATAAAGATGGAGAAATAGTGGCTGAGTTTTATATTACATGGTCTTTTAAAGTAAAAAGCAAACAATAATTTTTTAAACAATAAAAAATCTCCTGGGTGGAACAGCAAATTCCCCTTCAGGAGTCGGAGGGGGTTATGAAAATCGCATTTCACGGCGCAGCCAGAACAGTTACGGGTTCCAAGCACCTGCTGACATTAAGTAATGGCAAAAAAATCCTGCTGGACTGTGGTATGTTCCAGGGAATGGGTAAAGAAACTGACATCCTGAACAGGGAATTTGGTTTTGAGCCCAAAGACGTGGATGTGATGATTCTTTCACATGCACATGTTGACCACTGTGGTTTAATTCCACGTTTGGTGAATGAAGGATTTAGCGGAAAAATATTTTGTACACCTGCCACCAAAGACCTGACAACAGTATTGCTGAAAGATTCTGCTGAGATCCAGCAAGATGAAATAAAATATCAAAATAAACGCCGTGCTGCTGATGGGTTACCTTACCAGCAACCTTTATACACATTAGAAGATGCAAAAATAGCAGTTGAACATTTAACGGAACAAGGATATAATCAGTGGTTCGATGTAACAGATGGCCTGCAAGCCATGTACACGGATGCGGGTCATATTATCGGAAGTACCTGTGTTCATATAAAAGTAAAAGAAGAAGGGGAAGAAACCCGCCTCACTTTCAGCGGAGATGTAGGCCGCTATCGTGATGCGATCCTGAAATCTCCTGAAACATTTCCACAGGCCGATTATATTGTCATGGAATCAACGTACGGAAACAGTTTGCATGATAACAATATCACCACTCCCGACATGCTGTTGCGCTGGATTGAAAAAGCCTGTTTGCAGAAAAAAGGAAAACTCATTATGCCTGCCTTCAGTGTGGGACGTACGCAGGAACTCTTGTATTCCCTGAATCAACTGGAGTTGGAAAACCGCCTGCCCGACCTGGATTATTATGTTGACAGCCCTTTAAGTATTGAAGCGACCGAAATTGTAAAAAGGTATCCGCAGTATTTCAACAAGACCATTCAAAAGATCATGCAAACGGATAAAGATCCCTTTGGCTTCAAAGGATTAAGGTATATACAAACAGTCGAGCAATCCAAGCAACTTAATTTTCAGAATGGCCCGATGGTCATCATATCGGCCAGTGGTATGGGAGATGCCGGCAGGGTAAAACATCATATCAGCAACAATATCGAGAACAGCCGCAATACTATTCTGCTCACCGGTTATTGTGAACCCCATTCGATCGGCGGAAGACTTATAGCCGGTGATAAAGAAGTAAATATCTATGGGGTGCTGCATGAAGTGCATGCAGAAGTGGGGGCGATCCGCAGCATGAGTGCCCATGGGGATTACGAGGATCTCTGCCAGTGGCTTTCCTGCCAGGATCAGCAACAGGTAAAGAAAATATTCCTGGTGCATGGCGAGTATGAAGTACAGAAAAATTTTAAACAAAGGCTTATCAAAAAAGGTTATGCTGATGTAGAGATCCCGGAACAGCATTATGAGATCGGGTTATCATGACTGTCAAATGACAAAGCTTAACACAAAATCCCTGATTTTCACATCTCTTTAGTAATCCCTGCACAGTTTTTGACGTTTATAGTTGTGTATTAATAATTATTCACAATAAAACGGGAACCTATGAAGAAGAGACCGGATCTGTGGGGTGTATGCATAGTTTTCGTCTTCCTGCTTGCAGGTTGTGCCTCCACAGCCCATATTGAAAAAGACGATAATACCGATTTCAGACGTTACAAAACTTTTGCCTGGATAGATAAAGACGGGGAGGGTCAGTATGACAGGAATAAAAACAATGATTTAACGGAATTAAAAATACAGGAGGCAGTAAATAAGGAACTGGAA
>JBGPKR010000151.1:0-8713 GCA_041486045.1 Chitinophagaceae bacterium
AAATGCACAATATGGGTCCGGCAATTATACTCTTCACATAGGCGGATCATCAGGGCAATTGCGTCATCTTCCCATTTCTTCGGTCTTGAAGCAAGATAATTGCTATACAGCCGTTGCTGGTTGTTGGTTACTGGTTGCTGGTCGTTCGAAAGTTCGCAATGAACTAATAATGGTAAACCATATTTTGCGATGATCGGCATTGCTTTTCTCAAATCCGTTTCTGTCACATTTGGAAATTCATCAATACCAGAATCGGTGAGAAAGGCTTTGAAGCCTAAAACCCCCTTTTCAATTAATGGTTCTATATCTTTTTCATTTCCCGGAATAACACCGCCCCAGAAACCGCAATTGGTATGCAGTTTTCCCGAACCTGATCTGACCGTCCCGGTCTGACCAATTTCCGTAGCAGCTTTTATCTTTTCATCAAAAGCATTCGCTGTCGTAGTCACCGGCGATGCATTCAACGGCATTTCCACCAATGAAGTGATGCCACCGGCAATTGCAGCTTTGGTAGCCGTATCAAAGCCTTCCCAATCCGTTCTGCCCGGCTCATTGATATGGACATGCGGATCAATGATTCCCGGCATCAAAACATGGTCGCCAACATCCATTACAGGAAAATCGCCATCGGGTAATTCATTCACAATATCTTTTATTCTTCCCTTTTTTATCAATATGGCTGCCTTTCTGATACCATCGGGGGTAATGGTACGGTTACTTAGGATGGCAGCATCAATCATAATAAAGAAGATGAAACATAAAAATAGAACAATTCATCCGTGAATTAATTTCAGGGCTAAAGCCCTTTTGAAGTTCTCTTTCTCTTACCCAACCCTTAAGGGCGGGGTAACTCAATGATTCCCCATTTACCGGCTTTAACCCTGAAACAAAGAATTAATGAAAACAATTTTTTACTTTGAGGTTTAATGCCAGCCACACTCCTCATATTGTCCACCGCCATCCTTGTCATGCTCATCATCATGACCTACCGGGTGCATGCCATCATCAAAAAGAATGCAGGTAATGAAGAACAGCTGGAAAAGGCCAACGGCATACAAAACAAGATCTACGCCGCCATTATCTTCAGCATCACCTGCATCATCGCCGCCATTTATTTTATGGTCAAAGGCACGGTGTACGAAGGACATTTGATGGAATGGCTGAATATTGTTGTAAGAGTGATGCACTTCACGTTCGGCATTGCATGGATAGGGGCCTCTTTCTATTTTGTGTTTTTAGAAAATGCACTCAACCGGACAGAGAATATAAGAGATGAACTGGCGGGCAACCTCTGGGCTGTACACGGCGGCGGGTTTTATTACCTGGAGAAATATAAAGTTGCCCCGAAGGCAATCCCCAAACACCTGCACTGGTTCAAGTATGAAGCTTATTTCACCTGGATATCAGGTTTTGCATTGCTCTTCATCATTTATTATTTCAATTCATCGGCTATGCTGATCGATACGAATGTGATGAAGCTGACAGCGGCACAGGCTATCGGTATAGGCATCGGCTCTTTTATAGTGGCATGGTTTATTTTTGACCTGTTGTGCAAATCACCCCTTCGGAAACAACCATTACTTTTTGCATTAACCGGTATCATCATCCTGGTCGGGTTTGCATATTTCTATAGCCATGTCTTCAGTGCACGGGCCGCCTTTATGCATTTCGGCGCCATGATCGGGAGTATCATGGTAGCCAATGTATTTTTTGTCATCATCCCTTCGCAGAAAGCGATGGTAAAGGCAGCGAAGAAAGGGCAATTGCCCGATCCTCAACAGGGAAAGAATGCCCTGTTCCGTTCTATCAGCAACAATTATTTTACACTGCCGGTATTGTTTGTGATGGTAAGCAATCATTTCCCCAGCACATTCGGTAATAAATACCAATGGATCGTACTTGCTGCCATCAGCATCGGCGCTGCGGGTATCAAGCATTGGCTCAATTTGAGAGAACAGGGAAAGCTCAGTATATGGATATTACCTGTATCGGTTGTCGTACTGCTCGCAGCTGCCTATATTACTGCTCCGCAACCCTCCAACCATAAATGCTCAACGATAAGTTATGCGGAGGTAAATGCAATTGTTCAGCAACGCTGTGTGCAATGTCATTCCTCCAAACCAACCGATAATGTGTACACAGCCCCGCCCAACGGGGTCAAGTATGATACGCCACAGGAAATTATCGCTAAAAAAGACCTCATCATGCAACGTGTAGTTGTCACCAAAACAATGCCCCAGAACAATAAGACAAATATGACACCGGAAGAACGGGATGTGATCCGGTGCTGGATAGAGCAGGGGGCCACTATAAAATAACCGGTATGCCGGGTTCGCCATCCCCGTGGGAGAATTTATTTCTCTACTTTTATAAGTCAAAAAGAAAAATGTTTTCGGAAATCCCTTATCAGCTAAAAAAATAAACCTGCTATCATGAAAAAGATCTTTTTCATTTTATTCTCCGTTGTTGAATTTACCGTATGCAGTAACGGGCAGGCCATTGATACGGTTATTACTATCAATGACGGTACAAAACCGCCGGTCTATTCTGCCAACAAGTTATACTATGAAAAAAATTATGATACGCGCCAACAGCTCATTTTCGAGGGACTGAAATTTAACTCCTGTTACCTTGGAACCATTAACTATTACTGGCCTGCCGGGAATTTAAAGTACATCCGCAAATACTTAATTGACACACCCGGCATTGCTGACATCAAGCGCTGGCCATGGATGAAAAACTATCGTGTATGGGAAGCAAATAGAAAAGCTTTTGTGTATCCTGAAAACTGGATTGAGCCCGACCTGCGTAATGATAACAGTTCCTACTTCAGAGAACTGGAAAAGAAAGGACGATGCAATATTCCGGACGGTGAATGGAAATCGTATGATAAAGAGGGAAAGCTTAGCTCCACCATTATTTATGCCAAAGGGAAAATAGTAAAGGAGTATTAGTATTCTGCTCCTTTTTATTTCACTTGCTTTCCATCCTTCATCACAAAACTTACTTTCTCCAAAATTTTAATATCCTGCAAAGGATCCCCGTCCACGGCAATGATATCCGCCATGGCGCCTTTACTTATTTCACCCAGCACTCCCTTTTTATCTAATAACTCAGCGGCAACAGTCGTGGCAGATTTAATGGCCTGCATCGGCGTCATACCCCATTGCACATAAAAAGAAAACTCACGGGCCTGCGGAACTTTTTGCCAGTCAAAGCCACCTGCATCCGTGCCGAAAGCGATCTTCACTCCTTTCTGCAATGCTTTTTTAAAGACCGCAGGTAATGTTCTCAGCATTTGTGCATTGATGGGATTACCCGCCTTTGCTCTTCCTTCCGCTACATAATCAATCACCGTGGCAGTGGGACACCAGTACGCATTTTTCTTTATCATCAGGTCCATGCATTCATCATCCATGGCAAAACCATGTTCGATGGTCCGGGCGCCGGCATTGAGCGAATAAATAATTCCGTCACGGGTGACAGCATGAACGGCTAAAAATTTTCCTGATCTCATTGTTTCATCTGCAATCGCATCTATTTCTGCTTTGGTAAAATTGGGACGGCTGCGGAAACTGCTGTCGGGCAAACGGTAATAACTGCGGTCGGCATATATCTTTATCCAGTCGGCGCCATAACTGATCTGTTCACGAACAGCTTTTAATGCTTCATCTGCCCCTGTTATTTCCTGGATGCCCTTGGGCATATGCAGTTCCCAGCTGAAATCGGAATTACCAATGCTGTAATGCCCGGTTGTATTAATGGCTCTTGTGGAAACAAACATCCTCGGCCCGGGGATCACATTATTATTGATGGCTTTTTTCAGGTCCACATCGGCATACATGGCGCCTTCGGTTTCCAGGTCACGGATGGTAGTGAATCCATTCATGAGTGCGATCTTACAAGCTACACTTGCACGCAATGTTCTGTAAGGAATACTTTCTTTGAGCAACTGTTCATTATAGTCTTCGGCTGTGATATCTCCCTGCAGCAGCACATGAGTATGGCAATCTATCAAACCCGGCAGCACCGTTTTGTTATTCAGATCAATTATCGTGGCATTACGGGGAATGGCCGATTGCTCCACAATATCTTTTATCATATTGCCTTCAATGAGGATGGCTTTATTCAGCAGGGGTTGATCATTTTTTCCATCGATCAGTTTACCGCATTTGATAGCGGTTACCTGGGCGCTGACAATATAACTGCAAAGGATAAGCCCTGCTATAAATACTTTACGCATACAAGCTGTTTAAGAAAAAAAGGTACGATAAATTCCGGGAAGCGGCCGGGAAGTTAAGATCGGATCAGATTTAAATCACGTCCACGCTTCGCTCCACAAAAGCGGTAAGCTCGGCGCCTTTTAATAATCCCTGTGCCAGCAGGGCAATATCAAAAGCATGTTTCGCCATGTCAATTTGTTTTTCTTCATCAGCGTTTAATATTTTAGAGATCAATTTATGATTGGCATTGATGACCACTTTATAATTATCCGGCATGCTGCCATAAAAATTCATACCGCCCCCGAGTTTGCTCATATCTTTCATCCGGCGCATCCATTCTTCCATCGTGATGGTGACGGGCATCGCATCAGCCGGCAGGCTTTCCACCTCCACCTGGTAGCTATCTGGTTTATTGATTGCCTTTTCAAATATGGTTTTCAGTTTACTGATCTCATCTTCCGTCAGCACATGCTTCGCCGCATCTTCTTTTACGATCAGTTTATCGACCACATCGGCATCTACTCTTTTCCATGAAGTTTTTTCCTCCTGATGGCTATCGGGATTCATTTCCAGGTGATGAATGAAATGAGTATCGATCGGTGAATTCATCAGCAGCACATCATATCCTTTTTTAACAGCTGCCTGCACATAACTGTCCTGGCCTTCCGGGTCCGTGCTGTAGAGATACACCAACCGGGCTTCTTTGTCGGACTGGAAATCTTTTACTTTAATATTATATTCTTCCAGTGTATATTTTTCATTGGCGGTATTGCCCAGCAATAAAAACTCTTTGGCCTTTTCATAAAATTTTTCATCGGAGATAGCGCCGTATTTTACAAAAATGCCAATGTCGTTCCATTTCTCTTCATATCCCTTCCTGTCTTTCTTAAATAACTCATGTAGTTTATCCGCCACTTTTCGGGAGATATAACCGTTGATCTTTTTTACATTGCTGTCGGCCTGCAAAAAAGAACGGCTTACATTCAGCGGGATATCCGGTGAATCGATCACTCCATGCAGCAATTGCAGGAACCCGGGCACAATGTCTTTTACTTCATCCGTAATAAATACCTGCCGGCTGAAGAGCTTGATCTTGTTCTTCTGAATTTCAAAATCATTTTTCAGTTTGGGGAAGTAAAGCACACCGGTGAGGGTAAAGGGGTAGTCCACGTTCAGGTGGATCCAGAACAAGGGCTCTTCGGAGAAAGGATATAGTTCCCGGTAAAAATCCAGGTAGTCTTCATCTTTCAGGTCGGCCGGGGTTTTGGTCCAGATAGGAATGGTCGTGTTGATGATATTATCAACGTCAATGGATTTGTATTTCGGCTTACCATCCTTATCCTCTCCATCCGGTACGGATTCTTTTTTGGTACCAAACTGCACCGGCACGGGCAAAAACTTTGCATACTTATTCAATATCCCGCTGATGCGCTGCTCCTGCAGGAACTCTTCGGAGTCGGCATTGATATAGAGGATCACATCCGTACCTCTTTCTGTACGGTGGCCTTCCGTTATTTCAAAAGAAGTGCTTCCATCGCAGGTCCAGCAGACCGGTTCGGCCCCTTCGAGGTAAGAAAGGGTCTGGATCTCCACTTTATCCGCCACCATAAAAGCCGAATAGAACCCAAGCCCGAAGCGGCCGATGATCTCATTGGCATCTTTGGCCTCTTTGAATTTTTCCATGAACTCCGTGGCCCCGGAAAAAGCCACCTGGTTGATGTATTTTTTTATTTCCTCTGCCGTCATCCCGATACCGCTGTCAGAAATGGTAATGGTTTTGGCTTTGGCATCCAATGCTACTTTTACCCGCAGATCACCCAAGTCTTTGGCATAATGTCCCAGCGACGCCAGCCGTTTGATTTTCTGGGTGGCATCCACGGCATTGCTGATCTGTTCCCGCAGGAAGATCTCATGGTCAGAATAGAGAAATTTTTTAATGATGGGAAAAATGTTCTCGGTATTTACGGAAATGGTTCCTTTCTCGGGTAGCATAGTCAAATTAAGAGTTTTGAGTTGCAAGATAGCAACAGCTGTTCCAATGCAGAAAGATTTGCCAGATTGACAGCGCCATGATATGGTAATCCCTTTCCGGCAATGACCAGGTTTTTGCTTCTATGGCTTCGGCAATGTTTTAAAGACCAGTTCATTTCCATAGACCACGCTGCCATCATTGTTTTTTACATAAGCCCTGATATGATAGGTTGTATTCCAGCTAAGACCCTTTACGCCCACATTGAATTGTCTGGGCTTTACCGAATTCAGCAGAACAGCGGGCACGGACAAGGGGATATCAATTTTGGAAGGAGTGACCGGGCTCCCCGTGAGGTTTAAACAAACACCCGCCACCGACATATTGTTACCGGCAATGCTGAAAAAACATCTTACACTGGTCATGGTGATCAGGTCCACTTTGTCGGTTTTTATCGAGACAACATTATGGTCATTTACAGGACTCATTTTCGTTAAAGCGGTTGTAACCATAAAAACGCTGATGGCGCTGAGAAGTATTACTAACTTTTTCATATGATGTTAATTTAAAGTGTACGAACAATAATATGATCCCGGTTATGACAGGTTCCCGTCACTCTTTCTTATAGACCAGCGAGCCGTAATGTATTTCCCCCTTATCAACATAGATCGGTAATTCAAATTCTGTGGGTTCGCCATCATATTTGAAAAAAACTTTTTCGCCTTTCTTTGTCCAGGTAAAGGGCCGGATATCACCATGATAATTTTCATGACCCGTGCCTCCTTCCTTTAAAACGAATTGCATAGGCATTTCGTTTTCAACGGTTGTGTAGGTGCCGGTAAAACCGGCTTCGGTTTTGACAGCAGCCGGTTTATCAACCTGGTCTTTTGAACCGGAGCCTGATTTATTATTATTGCATGACAAACAAATGGTCATACAAACAAAACTGAGGCTGATCAATAATGATTTTTTCATATGTTACATTTTATAGATCCCAAACTTCTTTTTATTGCGTTGCCGGTACCAGGGTTATTGGGAGTAAAGATTCTTTATCCCCCCTTACCATCTGTACCATCGCGGCTAAGGTAGAATAGCGCTGGCGGGGGAAACACTCATCCCCATTTGCTTTTTATATGATCCTGGTCATTGCGGGGCAGGCGGCCCGGGGTTATGGGAGCGGGAAATGAATGACAGATTGAAACCGGCGGATAAACGCCTGGTCAATATTGCTTTTAAAATTGCCGGCGAGAATGGCCAGCCCGGGATAATCCTCCAGCCGCTGCAGCAGGAAAGCAATTTCCTGGTTGGCATATCTGTCATGGACGTCTTTAACCTCTGTCCGTTTGCGGAAGAGAGCGTCAGCCTCATCAAAAAACAATATCCAGTCTTTATCTTTTACATGGGCAAATATCAGCTCAAGATTCTTCTCCGTTTCACCAACATATTTTGAAACAGCCATGGAAAGGTCAATTTTACAGACAGGCATATTACACTCCCGGCCAATCAATGCAGCGGTCATTGTTTTTCCCGTACCGGGAGGGCCATAAAATAAAATTTTGTACCCCGGCTTCAGTTTTTTACTCAGAACAGGGCCATGTTTCATGGACGATGATTGTTTAAGCCAGTTCTTTATTTCTTCCACCTGTTTTATCGTTTTTTTATACTGAACAAGATCTTTCCATGACAGGTCCGTATCGAGGAGTGATAAATAAGGAGGAAGCATAGTTAAATGTAAGAATATTTTTATGCTTCAACGGGGGTATCTGGGTTGTTGTCTTAACGAGCACCCGCCATGGCGGAAATACAGATTTGTGAGCCAGCTGTGGTACTACCATCATCGCCCCTTGCGTCGCACACTTCGGGGTTCGGTTCGCTACTCAACTAATACGCCATTTCGCAAGGTCAGTTTTATTGACAAGCAAAAGAAAGTCTTCAATACAGCATTGCGCTGTATCATCTTCCGAAGTTTCTTCAATTGCTTCGAATTCGTGCCAATCATGGTCTATCTCAGAGTCATGTTCGAATTCTCTAAAATGCATATCAGGTAAATCCCACTCTTTGGAAACAAACCATTTCCCATCAATCAAGTTTTTTCTTATAATCTCTTCAATCTCTTCACGACCTATTGCATTAGGATTTGAAAAAACTATTTCATTAAAATTTTTGTAATTAGCTCCATCTCTGTAGAGGTAACAAAACCGGATATTCATATAATGAGATTTTAAAGCAAGTTACAAAATGACCCTTAAAGTCCGTTGACTTAAAGGCCACAATAGCTGACCTTCCAGGTATGGATATTAAGCAGAAAGTCGGTCAACGAATAAAAGAATTGCGCAAAAAACTTGAACTATCCCAAGAAGCTCTTGCCTTGAAAGCAGAAGTTGACAGAACGTATGTGACTGATGTTGAAAATGGGCGGCGAAATGTTTCATTGCAAATTTTGGAACGAATAATTAAAGCACTGAATGTTTCAGTGAAGGAATTTTTTAATGCGAAAATATTCTCATAATTAAAACAAGAA
>JBGPKR010000152.1:0-8700 GCA_041486045.1 Chitinophagaceae bacterium
AATTCAGAACCCTGGAAAGAAAATCAATTGATGCCCACGGCAGAATTGGCCGCACTAATTAATGACGCCAATGCTGTAAAGCCTGTTATTTTCAGTATTGGACCGGGTGCCTATATAAAGGGCTCCGTTGATATTGGTCCGGCGAACGAGAAAGACAATCTGAAAAAACTTAAAGAGGAACTTTCCAAACTTCCTAAAGACGCAAATATTGTAATCTATTGCGGCTGTTGCCCCTTTGAACACTGCCCTAATATTCGCCCTGCATTTCAACTGCTCAATAAAATGAAGTTCACCAATCACAAATTGCTGAGCCTTCAAAAAAACATTAAAGCAGATTGGATTGACAAAGGGTATCCAAAGAACAATTAAAAACTAAGAATTATGAAAGCAAAAGCTGCCATCCTGTTTTCACTTTTTTTTGTAATCGTTTTAATTAACGCATTACCGAATAATGAAAATGGTTTTCATCCGCAATTCAGGAAAACTCACACATCATCTTCTTTCGGAATAAGCTCTGCCTATGCTTACCCGCCTGCAGTGGGCATTTTGAGTAATTCAAAAAACTGTATGAGCTGTCATGCAAATAATGGCCCATGGAAAGACGAGGGTAAAGCGATTATTGATATTCTGGACAAAGAAACAAAGAAATCTTTCAGGCAATCTGATGGCTCATTCCTGATTGAAGTAAAAAAAGGGGAGCAACTAACAGTGCTTACCGTTATCGGAAGGAAAAAAGACAACTCAGTTGCTTCGCCCTATCGCAATGCATGGCTCTACATTGATCCAACAACAATCGGAACAAATTCTCTTTCAAAATTTGCTCCAGGGTGGGATGTAAATCTCCCGATGTCATGCCGTTTGGTTGGAGATAAACTTCCGGGTTTTGATGATGCCGATATTACCAGCTTGCCAATGACTATTCAACCGTTAAGCAACGCAAAGGATGCCGAAATGCAATTGCAGGTAATGTTGACCAAAGGGGAAAGTGTAAAAGGCAATGCGCAGGAAGGAATGCTTGGGAATTATTTTGAGAAAAAAGTAATACTAAAAGTAAAATGACAACTATTGCTTCTTCTGAAGTTTATAATCAATTCGCCAATGAATATGATGCATGGTTTGAAAAACACTCAAACCTCTACCAGTCGGAATTGCTGGCAATGAAGCAAGCTGTTCCGCAAAACAAAACAGGTATTGAAATTGGCGTTGGTTCAGGAAGGTTTGCCGAAGCGCTGAATATTAAATATGGAGTGGAGCCATCACCAAGTATGGCCGAATTGGCAAAACAAAGAGGTGTAAAAGTATTTAATGCTGTAGCTGAAAATTTGCCAATAGAAAACCAATCTTATGACTTCGCAACAATGGTAACAACGGTTTGCTTTCTGAATGATATACCAAAAGCCTTTTCTGAAGTGCATCGCATTTTAAAACCCAAAGGAACATTCATCATTGGATTGATTGATCGCAACAGTGATCTTGGTAAAAAATATGAGCACCAGAAAAGCACAAATAAATTTTATAAGGATGCACACTTTCATTCTACCGAAGAAATAACCAACCTGCTTGCCGGTTCAGGTTTTGGCAACTTCAATTATTGGCAAACAATCATTCATCTAGAGGAAAATAAAATTGAGCAACCGCAGGGAGGTTATGGAAAAGGAAGTTTTGTTGTGATTAAATCTGAGAAAAAATAAATGAGTAATAACATTCACATACAATCCTTATCACTGCATTCTGAAATTGAAATGGCTGAACGTAAAGGCACTGGTCATCCGGATACTATTTGCGACTGTATTGCCGAACAGTTTTCCATTGATCTTAGTAATTATTATCTGGATGAGTTCGGAAGCATATTGCATCACAATGTTGATAAGGCATTACTGGTTGGCGGTAAATCATTGCCTGCATACATGGGCGGTGAAATGATTCAACCTATTGAATTATACATTGCAGGCAGGGCAACTGATGAAGTGAAAGGCAAAAAAATACCAGTGGCAGAAATTGCTATCAGCACAGCAAAAAACTGGCTCAGAAATAATATACGGTTTCTCGATACTGAAAAACACATTATCATTATTCCTAAAATCAGAAGTGGAAGCAATGAATTAGTTGAACTCTTTCAGCGATTCAGCAATGGTGAAACACCCCTTGCCAATGACACTTCATTTGGGGTTGGATTTTATCCTCTAACATTTCTTGAAGAAAAGGTGCTGGAAATGGAAAACCTGTTGAATAGCAAACTCACAAAAGAAAGATTCCCTTTCATTGGTGAGGACATTAAAGTAATGGGTGTACAAACTTTGCAATCTTCACAATTCACCGTTGCCATAGCAATGATTGATAAATTCATTACTGACATTGACAGTTACAAAAACAAAATCCTGGCTGTAAAAGAATATATCAAATCAGAATTGGCATTGTTTGACGCAACTATTGACATTAACACTGCCGATAACTACATTACTGAAAGTATCTATCTCACCGTAACAGGTACAAGTGCTGAGGGCGGTGATGATGGGCAGGTAGGCAGAGGAAACAGGGTGAATGGTTTAATCACCCCTTACCGCCCAATGAGTTTAGAAGCATCAGCAGGGAAAAACCCAATAAGTCACATTGGGAAAATATACAATCAATTCGCTATGGAATTAAGCAAAGTCATTTGCCGGCATGGATTTGCAGAAGAAGCCAGCGTCTTTATTGTCTCTCAAATAGGAAAACCAATTACTCAACCGCAATTGTTAGACATCAGATTGAAAAATCAATCAGCAGATGAAAAACAGATTAAAGCGTTGGTCAGTGAAAAACTATTTGAAATTCCAGCTTTATGGAAGAGAATTATTACTCACAATAATGTTATACCGACAGTATAAATAAATTAAAAGATGAAAGTCTTATTTATTATCAATGATGCTCCTTATGGAAGCGAAAAAGCATACAATGCTTTACGAATAGCCAATCAGCTTAATAAAGAAAATCCGGATGTGGAAGTCAGAATTTTCCTGATGGCAGATGGAGCCAATTGTGCTATTGCCAATCAAACCACTCCCAATGGTTACTACAACATTGAAAGAATGTTGAAACTTTCACTGAATAAAGGTGCAAAAGTTAAAATTTGCGGAAGCTGTGCCGAAGCAAGAGGATTGAAAAATTTACTATTAGTTGAAGGTGCAGAAATCAGCAATCTTGCAGAACTCACAAATTGGGTGGTTGACAGCGATAAGGTACTCACTTTCTAGCACGATTTTTTGACTATGACTAAACAGGTTCATTTAGGATTGAAAGAAAACTGGAAACAGTTTACGCTCTTGGTTATCATCAATGCCTTTGTTGGGGGCATGGTGGGTTTGGAGCGAAGTATCTTACCACGTATAGCTGATGTTGAATTTCATATTGCAGCTAAAACTGCTATTCTTTCTTTTATCATTGTATTTGGAATTGTGAAAGCAATTACCAATTACTACACCGGCGTATTAGCCAATAAATTCGGAAGGAAGAATCTGTTAGTAGCAGGTTGGATAATTGCTATTCCTATTCCATTTATGTTAATGTTTGCTCCAACATGGAGTTGGATAATAGCCGCCAATGTGCTGTTAGGAATCAACCAGGGTTTAACCTGGTCCAGTACTGTAGTAATGAAAATTGACATTGTTGGTGAAAAGCAAAGAGGTTTTGCAATGGGGTTAAATGAATTTGCAGGATACATTGCTGTTGCTGTTGTAGCATTTTTGACCGGCTGGATAGCAAGTGAATACGGTATAAGACCTTACCCATTTTATATAGGCATTGGATTAGTTTTATTAGGGTTGGTGGGAAGTATCTTTTTTATTAAGGATACTAAACATCATGTAGCAAAAGAAACAGTTACGAACACAATCCCCAAATTGAAGAATATATTTTGGGATACCACCTGGAAAAACAAAAACTTAGGTTCAGTAACACAGGCAGGTTTAATCAATAACCTGAATGATGGCATGGCCTGGGGTATTTTCCCAATCTTGCTTGCAACCAAAGGATTTACTATTGGTGAAATCGGGATTATTACAGCCATATATCCGGCCGTTTGGGGCATCGGTCAATTATTCACCGGAAAAATGGCGGATAAATTTTGTAAAAAAGATATGCTCTATATTGGAATGTTTTTACAGGCCATTGCCTTAATTGTTTTGATTTTGGCCAATACCATGATTCATTATATTGTTCTTTCATCTGTTTTGGGTTGGGGTACAGCAATGGTATATCCAACATTCTTAGCAACAGTAGCAGAAAATACAAATCCGCAGGACAGGGCAAAAAGCATTGGCATTTTTCGTTTGTGGAGAGACCTTGGATATGCCATTGGTGCTATACTCACAGGAATTATAGCAGATTTAATCAGCATCAATGCAGCTATCATCTTCATTGGTTTGTTGACATTAGCATCTGCATTCATCATCCGGTACAGAATGAGATGTAAAATCGAGGATTCACTGAAAATATGGGATTGGATAACGAATAAACATAAACAACATGCAGGAGCAGAAAATACAAGAGTGCTTTGCACTGGCAGACCTTCAACAGTTGCTAAAGCAATCACCTGATCAGCTTACCGTCATTGATGTGAGGAGTCCGGAAGAATTTGCTGAAAAACATATTCCCAGTGCAATCAATATTCCTTTGCCTGAATTAGAAAGCCGTTCAAATGAATTATCAAAGCAGGCAGTAATTGTTACAGCCTGCGGCAAAGGTGGAGGCCGGTCAGCGCAAGCGGCAGAGTTATTAAGACAAATGGGGTTTATTAATGTAAATTTCCTTTGCGGAGGAACTTTTGGCTGGTATGAAACAATATAAAATCCAAAGCGTCGGTGCTTATTAAACCTAATCATTTTTCAAAGTCATCCTTGCTTATTTCCCACCGTTTAATTTATTTTTTTTCAGCAATCAGGGAAACGCTTTTCACACCAAAATCTTTTGCAGCGCCTTTTGCGGATTTGGAAATGAAACTGTATGCATCGTTTGGTTTCACGTAGAGAACTTCCATACCTGCCTGCGTAATAGCATTGCTGTAATCATCCTGCTGGCTGGCCCCACCGATGCAGGCTGCCCATAATGTTGAATTGCAAACCACATTTTCAGGCAATTGTTTTTCGGTAACAATATCAGCAATTACCATTCTTCCCTTCGGCTTTAATACCCTGGCTACTTCTGCAAAAACCTTTTGTTTATCAGCAGAAAGATTAATGACACCGTTGCTGATAACCACATCAAAACCTGAATCAGCAAAAGGAAGTTTTTCAATGTAGCTTTTGTGGAATGAAACATTTTCGAAATTATTTTCTTTCTTCAACCGTTCAGATTTTTCAAGTTGTTCATCCGTCATATCCACCCCTGAAACATGCCCGGTATTTCCTACTTTAAGAGCGGCAACAAAAACGTCCATACCTGAGCCGCTTCCGAGATCGAGTACATGTTCACCTTCTTTCAGGTTAGCCATATCAAAATAATAACCTACTCCTGCAAATGATTCGATGGCAGCAGCAGGAATACGGTCGAGATCATTTTTTTCATATCCTAATTTTTCGGCAAGTCCCCGCCCCATTTCGAAATGGTATTCACCTTTGGGATTAAGTGCAACATCGCTGTACATCTTTTTTACTTTCAGCTCCAGTTCGGCAGTGTCAACTTTTTTGGTGAAGGTGGTTTCCATTTTTTTAAATTTATTGTTTAAAAAATAGTTTGTTTGGCTAAAACCGACACTTAAATATACGGTATTCGCCGCTGCCCAGATTTATGCGGACATGAACCGGGCCGCTAGCCTTGTGTCTTTCCTTACTTTCTTTTGCCTTGATGCAAAAGAAAGTAACAAAGAAAAAATTAAGACAAATCCGATGGCTCCCCGTATCGAGTCCGGAACAGGCCGCCCGTTTTGCCGGCCACACACCTTTTTTCAGAGGGGCTTTGTCCTATTGTTTGGGCATTAGTTGGGTTTGGGATAAGGTCGAAGACTCTGCGCCGTGTTATGCGAAGACCTTTGATTTTGCTTAGGCAGTGTCGGTAGAGCAGAAATTCAGTTGTTTTTTTGATTATCTGACAGAAAATCAGCTATAAATGCAACCTCATTGTCGTTTTTATGGCCCTGGTATTTGAAAATTGCAACATAAACCGTTATTTTGCAACCATGAAATTTTTCGCCTTCATAATGAGTTTTTACCTGTTGGCTCTCACCTGTTACCCTTGTGGCGAGGGGCAGGATTGCAATGTAAATGTAGAACAAAAAATTTCAGTTTCTGCACAACAACAGCAGCATGAGCACCAGTCCGATGCCTGCAACCCTTTTTGCAACTGTGCCTGCTGTGCTGCATCAGCTTTTTTCCAGCCATTTATGTATGTCAAAACTCATTCTTTGGCTTTTCAATCTCTAAGGTATCACTACAAAGTCGAATTTAATTCCTACGACTTACATTCCATTTGGCAGCCTCCCCAGTTATAATTTCTTGCATCTTGTTTAACCTTTCACGTTGCTGCTACTGTTATTAATACGGCATAAATCATTTCAATTACAGTATAAAAAAAATTATGTCTTCATCTGACAATAAGAAATCAATTTCCAAAAAGAATAGGCTGAGCAAAAAAGATATTTTCTGGATCATTATTATCATCCTGCTTGCTATTATGATGTTTTGGGGATTGTATCAGGAATTTAAAGGTGAAGCTAAATTTCAAAAACACAAGAAGAATGAACAGAATAATTAGATTCAGTATAAAAAATAAACTCATTATCGGGGTAATGACACTGGCTCTTATCGTCTGGGGTTTGTGGAGTGCCACCAAATTACCAGTTGATGCATTGCCCGATGTTACTAATAACCAGGTACAGGTAATCACCCGTGCCCCTACACTGGCAGCGCAGGAAGTAGAACAGTTTATTACTTACCCGGTTGAAAAATCTTTATCCAATATTCAGGGAGTGGTAGAGATGCGTTCATTTTCCCGGTTTGGATTAAGTGTAATTACAGTTGTATTCAAGGAAAATATGAGCATTTATTTTGCAAGACAGCTTATTTCTGAAAAACTAAAAGAAGCTCAAGAAAAAATTCCCAAAGGTGTAGGTTCACCTGAGATGGGGCCTGTCACTACAGGCCTGGGCGAGGTATATCAATATGTTATCCATCCCCAAAAAGGCAGTGAAAAAAAGTATTCTGCCATGGATCTGCGCACTATGCAGGATTGGATCGTTGCACGTCAATTAACAGGGATCGAAGGTGTGGCAGAAGTAACAGGCTTCGGCGGTATCAGTAAACAATACGAAGTTGCCGTTAACCCTGATCGTTTAAAGGGCATGAACGTAACCATCCCTGAAATTTTTACAGCCCTTGAAAAAAATAATGAAAATACAGGTGGCGCTTATATAGACAAAAAACCCAACGCTTATTTTATCCGTGGTGTTGGCCTGGTAAAAACATTTGCTGACATAGAAAATATCGTTATTAAACGCCAGGGCAGCGGTATTCCTGTGCTGATAAGAGATGTGGCTACGGTACAATTTGGTTCACCGCCACGTTATGGTGCTATGACCTATAATGGCGAAAAGGAAGTAGTTGGAGGTATTGTATTAATGATGAAATCTGCTAACAGTGCATCCGTTGTTGAGTTGGTAAAGGAGCGAATGAAAACAATAAAAAAGTCTTTACCTGAAGATGTGAAAATAGAGGCATTTTTGGACCGTACCGATTTGATAAACCGTGCCATCAATACCGTAAAAACAAACCTGATTGAAGGGGCATTGATTGTGATATTAATCCTTGTTCTGTTTTTAGGAAACTTCCGTGCTGGTTTAATTGTAGCTTCTGCTATTCCCTTGTCATTATTATTTGCATTGGCACTAATGAATTTGTTTGGTGTAAGCGCCAACCTCATGAGTTTGGGAGCAATAGATTTTGGATTGATTGTGGATGGAGCAGTGATCATTGTGGAAGCCACATTACATTTTTTATCTGCTGAAAAACTAAAAGGGAAACTAACACAACAACAAATGGACAATGCTGTAGGCGGCAGCGCCAGGCGTATGATGAGTTCGGCAGCTTTCGGTCAAATTATTATCCTCATTGTTTATATACCCATTCTTTCCCTTCAGGGGGTGGAAGGAAAGATGTTTCGCCCCATGGCCGAAACAGTGGCGTTTGCCATCCTGGGGGCATTGCTGTTATCACTCACTTATATACCCATGATGAGTGCTTTATTTCTTTCAAAAAATATCAGCCATAAAAAAACATTTGCTGATAAAATGATGGATTTTTTTCAGCGTATATATGCGCCATTGATTAAAGGAGCAGTAAAACTGAAATTTGCCGTAATTAGCACTGCTCTTGCTTTATTAATCATTTCCCTGATCATCTTTAAAAATATGGGTAGTGAGTTCATCCCAACTTTGGAAGAAGGCGATTATGCAATAGAATTTGTGTTACCGCAAGGCTCATCTTTATCGCAGACAACAGAAACAATAATGCTGGCCGAACGGATGATGCGTCAATTCCCGGAGGTAAAAATGACAGTGGGTAAAACCGGTGCAGCAGATGTCGCTACAGACCCGATGCCCCCTGAGCAATCAGATCTCCTGGTAATTATGAAACCCAAAAAAGAATGGACAACGACCAAAGATTTTAATGTTCTGGCAGATATGATGAGAGACAAACTCTCTGCTATACCAGGAGTAATAGCCGAACCAAG
>JBGPKR010000153.1:0-8661 GCA_041486045.1 Chitinophagaceae bacterium
CTGAGGGGGTTCAGATGGGCAGCCGGTTTGTTGCCAGCGAGGAAGCATCCTCTCATCTTAATTTCAAAGACAAAGTAATTCATTCCCAGGAAGGCGATACTCAGCTTACTCTTAAACAATTGACACCGGTACGGATGATGAAAAATGATTTTTTCAGGCAGGTGCAGGAAGCTGAATTAAAAGGAGCAACGGTTGATGAACTGGCTGCGTTATTAGGAAGGGCCAGGGCCAAAAAGGGAATGTTTGAGGGAGACCTGGAGCAGGGTGAGCTGGAAATAGGCCAGGTAAGCGCTTTATTGAAAAATATTTTACCGGCAGGAGAGATCGTAAAAAATGTGTGGAAAGAGTTTATGAGCGGTTTGGCCGATCCGATGAAAAAGCTTTAATTTTAATCCTTCTGTGACGACGATATGGTGGAAACAACATTTAAAATCAACAAAACTGGTCACATGAAACCAAGATTTCTTTTACTGGCAATCTCCCTCCTGGGATTTACAGCCGCTAAAGCCAATGCCGGTGGCCCGGGTGAAGGTAAAAAAGATGAACTGAATGGTATCGTTATCCATGCGGAGAGTAAAAAGCCATTGAAGGATGTAAGCGTTACGGCTATCCTTGTATCAAAGAAAGAAAAAGTGGTGATCACTGATGAAGAAGGCAGTTTTGCTTTTGATGAACTGAAGCCCGGCACCTATAAATTCATTTTTGAAAAAGCAGGGTTTAAAAAAATTACCAAAGAAAAAGTCGTGATCAAAACAGACGAGGCATTCCAGTTAAATATAGAAATGATCGAGAGTAATGATTTTGAAATTATGCCTTCACCCTTTTCATTTGCAGCGGTAAAATAATTACTCCTAAGTTTTATAAGATAATAAAAGAACAGTCCCGCCTCAGGCGGGACTGTTTGTTTTTCATGGCCGGTTTTGGCAAACACACATTCTTTAGTCCGTATCTATATCAAAATCATCATCGTCTTTCTTTATGTTGAATTTTTTATGCTTTTCCAGGAAAGGGCGGTATTTGTTATAGGTCTGTTCTGAAGCTTTTTTTCCGTTTATGAACAGTTCACCGTCTTTATGTTTAAGGCTATAGCCTTCTTTTTTGTTAATGAGCCCGTCATTTTCCAGGCCGTTTACAAACTCTTTATATTCTTTTATCTCCACCTTCGCTTTTTCGATCTCCACCTTGGCCTTTTCCATTTCCTTTTGGATTGTAGGCCCCAGGTCTTTCATTTCTTCCTTTACTTTTTCCATTTCCTTTTCTACCTGCTTCATATCAATATCTTTTACCTTATCCATTTCTGCTTTTGCTTTTTCCCAATCCACTTTTGACAGGGATTCCTGCACTTCTTTTTGAATCTGTGCAAAATCGATCTCCTTCATGGCTTCAGCTATTTCCTTTTTTATCTTTTCAAAGTCCACTTTTGACAGGGAAGCTTCTACTTCTTTCCTGATCTTATCCATGTCAACTTCTTTCATCGCTTTTTCTATTTCCATCTTTATCTTATCGCCGTCTATCTTCTTCATGGCTTCTTCGATTTCTTTCCGGACCTTCTCCATGTTTACTTTCATATCAACATTATTCAGCTCGTCCAGCACATCATCCAGGTCACGGATCTTTTTTTCACGGTCGCCGGGTTTTGTTTTGGGCACAGTGTCATTAACAGGTTGTTTAAAACGGCCCGGCAATTGTTTATGATCCCATGACACAAGACCGATGGTAAGTCCTGTTATCAGCAATAGAAGCAGCATACGTCCGGTTGTGAATTTTGTTGGTTTCATACATCAAGGTTTTAGAATAATATAATCTGGTTCACGAAATATTTCGTATCAAATATACGATTGATTTCGTATTCAACTAATTTTTCTATTGCTTAAAGAAAATTTTAACAAAAAAGCCATCCGGGTTGAGGATGGCTCGTCAGTTTATTAAATCAATAACTGGTCAGTTTTTTCTAAAAGCCCACTTTATCATTTCCTTCCAGCTTGGTTTTTTGCCATACATTAAAATACCGGTGCGGTAAATTTTGCCGGCAAACCAGGTAGTAAAGATAAATCCGGCAATAAGAAAGGTCATTGAAAGGCCAAGTTGCCACCAGGGTACTGTTCCGGGCACACCGAAGGGCAGCCTTACCATCATAATGATAGGTGAAGTAATGGGGATCAAACTTCCCCAGAAAGCCAGTGGCCCTGTGGGATCTTTTAAAACTGCTCCCATAACAGCAACAGAAAAAATAATAGGCATCATTAACGGAAAACTTAATGACTGGGCTTCCCGCATATCTTCATTGACTGCACTTCCGATCGCCGCAAACAATGATGAATAAAAGAAAAAGCCTCCAAGCAGATAGAATACGAAGCAAAAGAGGATGAGGGGCATATTCGTACTGGTGAACACTTCCTGGATACCGCCCACCATGCCGCTCATCATATCGCTTTTACCGGTAGCAGCAGTTACATTGTAAATAATAAAAATAAATGAGATCCAGAGAAGGATCTGTGTAAGGCAAACCAACCCGATGCCCAATATTTTCCCCATCATTAACTGGAAAGGTTTTACGGAGGATACTATCACCTCAGCTATCCTGTTTGTTTTTTCTTCCATTACACCCATCATTACCTGTGAGCCATACAGAATAAGAATGATATAAATTAAAATGGCGGAAAAAGTACCAATGATACTTGCAATCCCTGAATTGGCCTTTTCATCATTCATATTTTGCGGATAAAGGCTGATCGTGCTTTGTTCAATTATTCTTTTTTTATCCGCATCAATACCCAATTTTTCGTTCTTTATGACATTCCAGATATTGTTCAACTTGTTTTTTACAGGTATAGATCCTTCCATGCTTAAAGTACGTGGCGTATTAAGAAGAAGATGAGTCAGTGGTTTATCCCAGGAGGCGGAAGAAGGAATGACGATGTAGGCATCATATCCCTGCTTATCCATATTTGATTTAATGTTTTCAGGTGATTGACTCACCAGAATGAGTTTTGATGAGCTGTCTGCTGAATTTTCTTTATCAATTTTATCTTTTGTAAAATATCCTGAAGAATCTATGAGAGCTACTTTCAGGTTGCGGCCACTTTTAGCTGTTATATAACCAGAGCCGAAAATGAGACCAAGATAAAGTAAGGGAAACAGGACCGTGCTGATAATGAAAGTTTTTTTCCGCACCCTTACGAGGTATTCTCTTTTTATGATAAGCCATATTTTATGCATAGCCCGTTATTTAAATTTGTAAAAATTATGATTTCACGGTTTGAAACTGCCTGGCAGTGGGTGTGCCTTCCACCAGACTGATGAAAATATCATTCAGTGATGGCAATATTTCATTGAATGATTGAATGCCGGCGCCATGTTGTAAAAGATATTGCAACACATCATTGGGTTTACTGCCATCTTTGATCCGTACGACAAATGAATGATCCTTTGACCCCACTATTTCAAAAGGTGAATTTCCATTCAATGAAGGCATTTGTTCTGTTCCCACGCTGAAGAGGTTTTCTTTGAAATCCTGTTTCACCTGTTTTACGGATCCGTCTAATATTTTCTTTCCTTTATTTATCAGGACAATATGGTCGCAGATCTCTTCTACCTGCTCCATCCGGTGGGTACTGAAGATAATGGTAGAGCCGGTCTGTGCCAGCTTGAATATTTCATCTTTAATAAGGTTGCTGTTTACCGGGTCAAGACCACTGAAGGGTTCATCCAGGATGATCAGCTTGGGATCATGCAAAACCGTAGTTACAAATTGCAGTTTCTGGCTCATTCCCTTTGAAAGATCCTCTACTTTTTTAGTCCACCAGGTTTCCATTTCAAACCGGATGAACCATTGCTTGATCTTTTTTAATGCATCGTTACGGCTAAGGCCTTTCAACTGGGCCAGGTACATGGTCTGTTCGCCGATTTTCATTTTTTTGTACAAGCCTCTTTCTTCGGGCATGTAGCCTATATATCCAACATCATTTACAGGATCAAATTTTTTACCATCAAAGATGATCTGGCCATCATCGGGATAAAATATCCCGGTGATCATCCGGATCAATGTTGTTTTGCCGGCTCCGTTTGGGCCCAGCAGGCCGAATATGCTTCCTTTTTCTACAGAAAGGCTGATATCATCTACAGCTTTTTGTGTAGCAAAGTATTTTTTAAGATTGTGAAGTTCAAGAATGGGCATAAGGGTTGGTTTGAAAATGTAAAATTAGTTACCTGCAGCTATTAAACAGCACATTCTGACAAACTGAATATAGTACCCGGTAAACTGGTGAAAACGATGGTCAAACTGATCCGCTAGCTATCGGATTTAAAATAACAGCTATCTGCCTGGCCACTCTTTCCCCATCCATGGCAGCGCTGACAATACCACCGGCATAACCCGCACCCTCGCCGCAGGGATAGAGGTTCTTAACCTGGGGATGTTGTAAATTTTCCGCATCCCTTGGGATCCGGACAGGAGAGGAAGTTCTTGACTCAGTAGCCACAACAACGGCCTCGTTAGTGAGATAGCCTTTCATCTTTTTTCCAAACGCTTTAAATGCCTGTTGAAGGCTTTTATGAATAAAGCCAGGCAAGACCTCTTTTAATGATGCTGAATGTATGCCCGGCGGATAAGAGCAACCCGGAAGGGAAGAGGATAGTTTGTTATCTGTAAAATTAACCAGTCGTTGCGCAGGGGCTACGAACTTTCCACCACCGGTTTCAAAAGCTTTCTGTTCTACCGATTGCTGGAAATATATACCTGCCAATGCACCATACTTTTTAAAGGATTGAACATCTTTTTCCTCAACGGCAACCACAATACCACTGTTGGCATAAGGATTATTACGTTTGGAAGGGCTCCAGCCATTCACAACCAGTTCACCGGGAGAAGTTGCTGCCGGGGCAATGATACCACCGGGGCACATACAGAAAGAGAAAACAGCTTTCTCATCCACCTGTTCCACCCAACTGTATGAAGCCGGGGGTAGAAATGGATCCCTGGGGCAGTTAACACTGAGCGAAGCCGAACTGTGATATTGGACACTGTCAATTAATGCCTGCGGGTGTTCCACTCTTACACCCAATGCAAAAGATTTCGATTCTATTAATATTTTTTTTGAATGTAATAACCGGAGAATATCTCTTGCCGAGTGACCGGTGGCCAGCATAACAGCCCCGCCTTCAAATGAATTTCCATCGGCTGTTTTGACCCCTTTTATTTCATTAGCTTTTATAATAAAGTCAACTACTTTTTTTTCAAATAAATATTCGCCCCCGCAGTCCAGTATTTTTTTCCGGATGGAAGTGATAATATACGGCAGTTTATTGGTGCCGATATGCGGATGCGATTCATACAATATTTTTTCTTCGGCTCCAAAATGAACAAAGAGATTCAGAATACGGTTTATATCCCCCCGCTTGCTGCTGCGGGTATATAATTTACCATCGCTATAAGTTCCGGCCCCGCCTTCTCCAAAACAATAATTGCTTTCAGGGTTTACTTCGCCTTCCTTATTAAGTATGGCAATGTCCCTTCTTCTTGCTCTTACATCTTTGCCTCTTTCGAGAATGATTGGTTTGATTCCTTTTTCAATTAATTGAAGGGCTGCAAACAATCCGGCCGGCCCGGCGCCGATGATGATTACCTGCTTGCCGCTATTTTTTACATCCTTAAAGTCAAATTGCAGTAATTCCCTGGGTTGGAAAGGTTCATTGATAAATGCCTTCATTGAGAGGTTGATCCGGGGCTGTCTGCCCCTGGCGTCAATAGATCGCTTTAATATGGTAAAGCCTGAAACAGCCGAAACCTTTACGGCTGCTGCTTCTGCGAGGTATTTCCTTATAACCAGCTCGTTCGCAGCTTCGGATGGAAGCAGCCTGAGGGAAATGATCTTATGCATACGGTCAGGTTTTTATCCTGAAATGTTATGGCAAAGATGCAGAAAAAAAACGGGGAATAATTTCAGAAATCCTTGTTATGGATATAAAATATTTATACCTTCAAACAAGTCGCCGGGTATGAAAAAAAATCTCCCTTTTTCTTTAGTGGTTTTAATTGCTGTCTTCGCTGGTTTATCCTGTAATACCAGTTATCAAAGCCAGTCACTTCAGTATAAAACCTATGGTATAAAAAATACAGGGCAATACGATTCGTCTCTTTTAACTCTTATTAAACCTTATGGCGACAGTGTAAACAAAAACATGAATGATATTGTTGGCGTGGCAGAAAAAACCCTTGAAAAAAAACAACCGGAATGTACACTTGGAAATTTTTTGGCGGATGCTTTTTTTATCATGGCTGCTGAGAAGTACAACACGAAAGTTGATGCTGCTTTTCTGAACTTTGGTGGCATGAGACTAACCCAGTTGCCCGCCGGTAATGTTACAAACGGTAAAATATTTGAACTGATGCCTTTTGATAATTTATTAATACTGCAAAAATTAAAAGGCGATGTGCTGCAACAGTTTTTAGATCTGGCGGCAGCAAAAGGCGGCTGGCCACTGGCTGGCATCACTATGCAGATAAAGGATAAAAAAGCGGTGAATGTAATGATCGGGGGCAAACCGCTTGATCCCGATGCCACCTATACAACGGTTAATTCTGATTTTGTAGCCAATGGCGGTGATAATGCTGATATGCTGCGGCCCATACCACAGATAACCAATGGATACCTGATGAGGAATGCCATATTTGATTATATAAAAAAGCTGAAGGGAGAAGGGAAAAACATTACCGCTAACGAAGAAAACCGTGTTACCAATGCTCAGTAGAAAAAAATTCATAAGACAGGGAACCCTGGTTGCCGGAGCTTTGTTATCCGGGCCATCAGTTTTAAGGGCAACCGAATACTTTTCGCCATTGAAACTGACCATTTTGCATACCAATGACACCCACAGCCGTCTTGAGCCATTTCCGATGGATGGGGGCAGGAACCAGGGCTTGGGTGGGGTAGCAGCAAGAGCAGCACTTATCAATAAAATAAGGCAGGAAGAAGAGCATGTTTTATTACTGGATGCAGGTGATATTTTCCAGGGCACTCCTTATTTTAATATATACAAAGGGGAACCGGAAATAAAAGCAATGACAGCGATGAATTATGATGCCTGCACTATCGGCAATCATGATTTTGATGCAGGTATGGAAAATCTTGCAACACAATTGACCAATCATGCAAAGTTTCCAATGCTTGTTGCCAATTATGATTTTACAGGAACAGCGATGGAAAATAAAACACAGACATACAAAATTTTTAAGAAAGGGAAATTAAAGATCGGCGTTTTTGGAGTCAGCATTGAAGGAAGAGGATTGATCCCTGATACTTTATTTGGCGCCACAAAATATCTTGACCCGGTTCAGAAAGCAAATGAAACAGCCAATGAATTAAAGAAAAATCAAAGTTGTGACATGGTTATTTGTTTATCACACCTGGGATATCAATATAAAGAAAGCAATAAAGTAAGTGATGAGATACTGGCAAAAGAAACATATGATATTGACCTTATCATCGGCGGGCATACGCATACTTTTTTTGATAACCCCATAACCTATAAGAACAAAAAAGCTGACGACATTATTGTAAACCAGGTGGGTTGGGCAGGCCTGGTTTTAGGAAGGCTGGATTTTGAATTTACCAAATTTTCAGGCAAAAAATTGGCAAAATCTCATACAATTTCCGTTTCACAAAAAACAGAAGGGTAAAAATTTTTTTTTAGAAAAGAATTGTTGATATTCGCCTTCCTGTCCAACTTTTAATTGATATTGTGTAAAGAAAATCCGGACACCCTTTTTAACAGACTATAATTAACCCGACATATAAATTACTTACTGACTGATGGAGAAAAATGCTGAAAAAGTCTGGACCAATTGTTTGAAGATCATCAATGATATTGTTGAAAGGCAGCATTACAAAACATGGTTCGAACCGATCAAACCGGTATCCTTAAAAAATAATGTTTTAGTTATCCAGGTTCCCAGCCAATTCTTTTTCGAATATCTCGAAGAACATTACGTAAATTTATTAGCAAAGACACTGAAAAGAGAATTGGGCAAAGATGCCCGGCTCGAATACCGCGTCATGGTGGACAGCGGCAACAGTAAGAATAAACCTGTTACCATGGATGTAAGCGGGCAGGGGTTCAAAACTTATTCAAATAACGAAATGGATTTTCCTCTTGTCATAAATAACCCGGTAAAGAATCCCTTCGTTATTCCTGGTCTTAAAAAGATGCAGATCGACCCGCAGCTCAATCACATTTATACTTTTGAAACATTTATTGAAGGTGATTGTAACCGGGTAGCCCGCCGTGCCGGTAAAACGGTGGCAGAAAAACCAGGAGCAAATTCCTTTAATCCGCTTGTAATTTATGGAGGCGTGGGATTGGGCAAAACCCATCTTGCCCAGGCCATTGGCAATGAAGTTAAAAGGATGCATCATCACAAAGTGGTGCTTTATGTAAGCTCAGAAAAATTCATCAACCAGTTCATGGATCATAGCCGTAATAATGCGATCAATGATTTTATCCATTTTTACCAGCTGATTGACGTACTGATAATAGATGATGTGCAATTTTTTGCGGGAAAAGAACGCTCGCAAGAAGAATTTTTTCATACCTTTAATTCTTTATTTGATAGCCAGCAACAAATTATTTTAACTTGCGATCGATATCCCAAAGAAGTCACAG
>JBGPKR010000154.1:0-8616 GCA_041486045.1 Chitinophagaceae bacterium
ATTGGTATCGCTTACCAGATGCACGGCCTGGTGATGGTAGATAAAGATCAAAACGTTTTGCGAAACAGTATTATCTGGTGCGATAGCCGTGCTGTGGAAATAGGTGAAAAAGCCTTTGAAGGGATAGGGAAGGAGAAATGTTTATTACATCTTCTCAATTCACCCGGAAATTTCACCGCTTCAAAACTGGCCTGGGTTAAACACAATGAACCGCAAGTCTATGCCAAAGCTGATAAAATAATGTTGCCCGGTGATTTCATTGCCATGAAACTGACAGGACATATAACAACAAGCATTGCCGCCTTATCAGAAGGTATGTTCTGGGATTTTCAACAAAACGAATTATCAAAAGATGTTTTCGGATATTTTGAGATATCCACCTCCTTAATTCCTGAAATAAAAGAGGTTTTTGCTGAACATGGAAAGCTTACAACGGCCGTTGCAGCCGGTCTGTCATTAAAAGCCGGGATACCGGTAACCTATAAGGCAGGCGACCAGCCCAACAATGCGCTATCACTCAATGTGCTCCAACCCGGGGAAGTTGCAGCCACTGCCGGAACAAGTGCTGTTATATATGGAGTAACTGACCAGTTGACTTATGATAATGATTCAAGGGTGAACAGTTTTGCCCATGTGAATCATACCCCGGAGCATAAAAGCCTTGGGGTTCTGCTTTGCATAAATGCTGCCGGTATTTTAAACCGCTGGATAAAAGAGGTCTCAGGGGATCTATTAAGTTACTCACAAATCAATGAAGAAGCAGCAACAGTAAGTGCAGGGAGTGATGGTGTAATGATACTCCCGTTTGGCAATGGTGCTGAAAGAATGCTGAATAATAAAGAAGTAAAGGCGCATATTCATAATATTGATCTGAATAAACACGGTCCGGCCCATTTGTACAGGGCGGCGCAGGAAGGGGTTGCTTTTGCATTCCGTTACGGCCTGGACATCATGAAAGAAAACGGGATAAGCCCAACCGTGATACGTACCGGGAAAACCAATATGTTTTTAAGTGATGTGTTTACCGGATGTTTTGTGAATACACTCAATGTCCCGCTTGAAATATATAAACGTGATGGTAGTGTTGGGGCAGCGGTAGGAGCAGGGATAGGAGTGAAGGCATTCTGCAATACAAAGGAAGCATTCCGGGAACTTAAACCCATTTGCATCGTAGAGCCCGATGGGCAAAAAGAATATGAATCCTGTTATGGCAAATGGTTAGAGCAATTGCATAAACAACTGGACTGATTTATTAATTCAAAATAAGATATATCATGTCAATAGTTACAGGGAGTAAAGAATATTTTGCGGGTATAGGTAAGATAGGCTATGAAGGTACGCAATCTGATAACCCATTAGCATTCCGCTGGTATGATGAGAATAAGATGGTGGCCGGCAAAACAATGAAAGAATATCTGAGGTTTGCCTGTGCTTACTGGCACAGCTTCTGTGGCAGCGGTGCTGATCCATTTGGCGAACCAACACATTTATTTCCCTGGAATGAAAAAACGGATGCAATTGAAAAGGCAAAAGATAAAGCAGATGCTGCATTTGAATTCATTACTAAACTGGGTTTGCCCTATTACTGCTTTCATGATGTGGATGCGGTGGATTATACCAATGATGTAAAGGATAATGAAAAACGCCTTCAGGCAATAACAGCTTACCTGGCTGAAAAGCAAAAAGCAAGTGCTGTCAAACTCCTTTGGGGTACAGCGAATTTATTTTCCAACAGAAGATACATGAACGGGGCTGCCACTAATCCGGATTTTCATGTGCTTGCACATGGAGCTGCACAGGTAAAAGCAGCTTTAGATGCAACAATAGAATTACGTGGGGAAAATTATGTGTTTTGGGGAGGGAGGGAAGGTTATATGAGTTTGCTGAACACAAATATGAAAAGGGAAAAAGAACATCTTGCCCGGTTCTTACACACTGCTAAAGACTATGCCAGGAAGAATGGATTTAAAGGAACTTTCTTCATTGAACCCAAACCCTGCGAGCCATCAAAACATCAATACGATTATGACAGCGAAACTGTAATTGGTTTCCTCCGTCAATATGACCTGCTCAATGATTTTAAATTAAACATTGAGGTGAACCATGCAACACTGGCAAGGCATACTTTTCAGCATGAATTACAGGTTGCCGCTGATACAGGTATGTTGGGCAGTATAGATGCTAACCGGGGAGATTACCAGAATGGCTGGGACACAGATCAGTTTCCCAATAATATTACTGAACTGGTGGAAGCCATGCTGGTGATACTGGAAGCCGGTGGTTTCAAAGGCGGTGGCATCAATTTCGATGCAAAGATCCGCCGCAATTCTACGGATGCAGCAGATTTATTCTATGCACATATTGGCGGTATGGATGCTTTTGCAAGAGCATTAATTGTGGCAGATACTATTTTACAAAAGTCTGAGTATAAAAAATTCAGGGCACAACGATATGTTTCATTCGACAGCGGAAAAGGGAAAGATTTTGAAAATGGAAAATTATCATTGGAAGAGTTGAGAGATTATGCTATTGAAAATGCTGAACCGGGAGTAAAGAGTGGTAAACAGGAATATCTAGAAAATATTATTAACAGGTACATCTGATTATTAACAGCCAAAATCAACGATTATGCATTTCCTTGGTAAAATTGATATCCTTTTTGTGATTCTTTATCTCCTGATCATTGCCGGTGTTTCTATATGGTCCATAAGAAAAAGTAAATCGTCACCAACAGATTATTTTTTAGCCAACCGGAATTTAGGCTGGTGGGTGATCGGCGCATCTATACTGGCTTCTAATGTCGGCTCAGAGCATATTGTGGGTCTTGCCGGAACCGCAGCGAAATCGGGCCTGGTGATGGGGCATTACGAATTACATTCCTATATTGTTCTGATCCTGGGTTGGGTATTTGTTCCTTTTTATATGCGCAGCATGGTCTTTACAATGCCTGAATTTTTAGAAAGACGTTTCAATGCAAAAGCAAGAAGATTGTTATCTATCATACAACTATTAAGTTATGTCATTGCAAAAGCATCTGTAACCATTTTTGCAGGTGCGATAGTATTTAAATCTTTTTTAGGAGTGCCTTTCTGGACCGGCGCCATTATTCTTGTAGTTGTAACGGGTATCTATACCATATTAGGAGGTTTGCACACCGTAATGTACACGGAAGCTGTGCAGGCAATTATTTTACTGGTAGGCTCAGCCGTGTTATTGTTTATCGGGTTGGACAAAGTCGGGGGTTGGAATGCGATGATTCATTCTGTGCCCAAGGAAAAATTAAATATGTTCCGGCCCTTAAGCGATCCTGATTTTCCATGGCTGGGCATACTGTTGGCTTCACCTATTGTGGGAGTCTGGTATTGGTGCACCGATCAGCATATTGTACAGCGTTGCCTCGCCGGTAAAAACGAACAGGAGGCAAGAAGGGGAACCATTTTTGCAGCCTATTTAAAATTACTTCCTTTCTTTATTTTTCTTATTCCGGGGTTGATAGCAGTGGCAATGGTTAACCAGGGAAAATTAACCCTGACAGACAACAATGCAGCTTTTCCCACCCTGGTCAAAGAGATCATGCCTCTTGGATTAAGAGGTTTACTGGCCGGTGGATTGCTGGCAGCATTGATGAGCTCATTGGCTTCTGTTTATAATGCGTGTTCAACTTTATTTACGATGGACATTTACCAGAAAATGAAACCAAAGGCAAGTGGTAAAGAGTTGGTAAAAGTTGGACGCATAGCAACTGCTGTGGTAGTGTTGCTGGGTATGGCCTGGATCCCTTTAATGGGCAGGATATCGGGTACATTATACCAATACCTGCAAAGTGTCCAGTCTTATTTAGCTCCTCCCATTGCCGCCGTTTTCCTGTTAGGTGTATTTTTTAAACGTATTAACGCAAAAGGGGCCTATACGGCCATGGTGGCAGGTTTCATCATTGGAATAATCAAGCTGACACTGGAACTTTTCCAAAAGGATTTAAGCGGCGTCCTTCTTGACTTTGCAACGATCAACTTCCTTTACTTCTGTATTTATTTATTCCTTTTCTCCATTGTGGTTATGGTTACAGTAAGCCTGCTTACGCCGAAACCAGGTGAAGAACAGATAAGAGGATTGACATTTGCTACAACAGTGGCAGAAGACAGGGTTGCCAGCCGGGCGAGCTGGAACAAATGGGACGTTATTCTTTCTTTGATCGTAGTGCTGATCATTGTATCCATATTCATTTATTTTTCACCATTGGGTGTAGCGGGATAAATTGTTTCTATGAAAATGATTAAATATTATTTGAGTATTCTATACCTGTTCAGTATCACAACGGTTAATGCTCAACAACCTGCCTATAAAAACAAAAACCTTTCTCCGGAAGTAAGGGCAAAAGATCTGTTAAGAAGAATGACTGTGGATGAAAAGCTAATGCAGATGCAATGTTTGTGGATCCGGAAATCGAAGATACTGAACAACAACGGTGATTTTGATGAGGCAAAAGCAAAAGATGTATTAAAGAACGGTCTTGGTGAATTAGGAAGACTGAATGAAAATGCAGGGCCCAATAGTCCGGGTTATCATCCAAAGCAGGCAGCGGAATTATATAATAAGATCCAGCATTATTTTGTGGAGAAAACAAGGTTGGGGATCCCGGTGATGACACATGAAGAATCACTGCACGGCCAGCAAACACAGGATGCTACTAACTTTCCTGTTCCGATCGGATTAGCCAGCACCTGGAATGAAAACCTGATGACAGAAATTTTTTCCAAAGTTGCTGAAGAAGTAAGGGCAAGAGGAGGTCATCATGTATTAGCTCCTGTTGTGGATGTTACCAGGGACCCGCGATGGGGAAGAACAGAGGAAACGATGGGAGAGGACCCTTTCCTGATTTCAAGATTAGCTGTTGCACAAATAAAAGCTTACCAGGGCAATAGTATTTATCTCGGGAAAAATAATGTGGCCACCACGCTCAAACATTTCGGTATTCACGGGCAAAGCGAAGGTGGTATAAATGTAGCGCCAAGCAATATGGATGAAAGGACAGCAAGGGAAATTTTCTTTAAACCATTCCAGGCATGCGTGCAGGAAGCAAAGGCAATGAATGTGATGGCAACCTATAACGAAATATGGGGACTGCCTGCACATATCAATAAACATTTATTAACGGATATTCTCAGAAATGAATGGGGATTTAAAGGTGTTGTTGTATCTGATTATTTTGCCATCAGGGATGTAAGTGACCTGCATAAAATAACCCCAACTTATGATGAAGCAGGATACATGGCTTTTAAAGCGGGCATCGACCTGGAGACCCCGGACCCCGATGGTTTCGTACATCTTAAAAAATACATTGAATCAGGGAAAATCTCCATAAAAGAAATTGATGCTGCAGTAACAAGAATTTTAATCAGCAAATTCCGTTTGGGCTTATTTGACGATCCTTATGTTGACCCCGATAACGCAGAAAGAGTTGTTGGCAGTGCAGAAAAAAGAGCAGTGGCTTATAAAGCTGCACAGGAAGCTATGGTGTTGTTGAAGAACGATAATAATTTTTTACCGCTGGATAAAAATAAAATCAAAACCATTGCATTGATTGGCCCCAATGCTGCAAAATGCCTGCTCGGTGGTTATTCAAGCAAGCCAAGGTTTTGCATTTCTCCGTTGGATGCCATTAAAGAACGATATGGAAAAAATATAAATGTATTGTATGCAGAAGGCGTTACACTCACTGATAAGAACAACTGGTTTGCTGATTCAATCAGCCTGGCCGGCAATGGCGATATGAAAGCAAAGATTGCAGAAGCTGTTGCTGTGGCAAAGCAGGCAGATGTGGTTGTGTTGTTTGTTGGTGGCAATGAAAGTATGAGCCGCGAAGGCTGGGCAACAAATCATTTAGGGGATCTGCCGACACTGGAACTACTCAACGGGCAAAATGAACTGATAAATGCAATTGTTGCAACAGGTAAACCAACCTGCGCATTTGTGAACAGTGGTCCGCCCCTGAGCATTGGCAACCTCGTCAAGGCTGTTCCGGCTGTGATGCAGTGCTGGTATCTCGGGCAGGAGGGCGGTTACGCAATGGCTGATGCTTTGTTTGGTGAAATTAACCCTTCAGGGAAATTGCCTATCTCATTTCCAAGAACAACAGGACATATCCCGGCATATTATAATTACAAGCCTTCGGCACGACGAGGTTATAATTTAGGTTTTGATGTGACCCCGTTATTTCCATTTGGGTATGGATTAAGTTATACAACGTTTGAATACGGTAAACCAAATTTAACGGCAGCTACCATGAAGAAGAATGGGACTGTTATGGTAAGTGTGCAGGTCAAAAATACAGGAAGCCGGAGGGGGGCAGAAGTGGTACAAATGTATATCCGTGATGATTATTCATCGGTGACAAGGCCCGTAAAGGAATTAAAGGGCTTCAAAAAAATCTGGCTGGATCCCGGCCAGTCAGAAACCGTGACATTTTCTATCAATCCAGGGCTTTTGTCATTTTATGATACCAATATGAGATGGGTTATTGAGCCGGGGGACTTTACCATAATGATCGGCACTTCATCCGATAAAACACAGAGTATAAAATTGACGGTTACTCAGTAGCAAATCATACTAAACCATTTTTGATCGCAAATAATTATTTACAATGATAAAAAATCCATTCTTTACAATAGTTGCTTTTGTAGTTGTTACTCTATTATTTGCCGGCTGTAAAAAATCAAGCGGCGGAGGAACGGGAGGTGGAACCGGTGGCGGCGGGGGGGGAACAACTACTCCGGCAATTTTAAAAGATGCATCCAGCGTTCCTGTTGGGGTTGGCATTAGCTACGATTTGTTCAAAAACAATACAAGCTATGCAGCATTGGTCAAAGCCCAGTTTGACAGGGTGACTGCCGAGTACCAAATGAAGCATGGCGCCAATGTAAAAAATGACGGCAGTTATGATTTTACCAAAACAGATGATTTTGTAAGTCTTGCCCAGTCCGGTGGATTGGCCATTCATGGCCATGTACTTGTCTGGCATCAAAATAACAATGGCACTTACCTTCGTTCATTATCAGGAACAACCGGACCCAATCTTGTTCTTAATCCCGGTTTTGAAAGTGGCTATACAAACTGGTTCACACAAGTATCAGCAACTCCTCCAACGGCAGGGGTCATTTCTCTTGAAATAACGGATGTGCAATCCGGAACACAAGCAGCAAAAATTGTGGTGACTACGCCGGGCCCGAATGCTTATAGCATACAAATTGTTTCAGATAATTTTGCGATGACCAGCGGTTCCAATTATAAATTAAAATTTTGGGCAAAAGCAGCAGCAAACGGGCAATCGTTAAGAGCAGTGGCACAGGGAACATCCTATTATACTGCGCAGGACCAGCCTCTCACTACAACATGGACACCATACACATTCAATTTCACACCAACTGAAAATTCAATTTCAATAAAATTTCATTTCCCCAATGCAGGAACTTTTTTAATTGATAATCTTACTGTAGGTCTTTTATCTTCTGTGCCTGATCCTGTGCAGGTGAATAGTGCATTACAAAACTGGGTTACTACGATGGTTACCCGCTACAAAACAAAAGTTGTCAGCTGGGATGTGGCTAACGAAGTGGTGATAGATGGTACAGGGGACCTGAGAACAAGTTCTAATTCATCAGGAAGCGGCAGTGATTATTTTTACTGGGCGGATTATCTTGGCAGGGCATATATTGCCGATGCCTTTCGCTGGGCAAATGCTGCCGACCCGGCTGCAAAATTATTTATCAATGATTATAACCTTGAATCAGATAGTCGCAAGCTTGATTCAGTTATTAAAATAATCAATGAATTAAAAGCAGCTGCTATACTGATACATGGGGTAGGTTTGCAGATGCACATCAATATTAATACAAGCAATGCCGGTATTGATAATGCATTCCAGAAACTGGCTGCTACAGGACTATTGGTTCATGTATCTGAAATGGATGTGAGAATAAACCCGTCCAATACGTCCCCTTTTACTGCAACACAGGCTTTACTGGATCTGCAGGCACAGAAATACAGGTATGTTGCGGAATCTTATTTCAGGAATGTTCCCGCTGCACAACGGTGGGGTCTGACAGTGTGGAATCTTACCGATGCCGATAGCTGGATTGTTACTGGCGGACATACAGATTTTCCAACGCTGTTCGACGCCGGTTACAATAAGAAGACTTCGTTTACCCAGTATATTCTTGGATTGCAATAATTTTAAAAAAAATCCCGGTATGTTAATGCATCAGACAATGCGATGGTTCGGGCCAAATGACCCGGTGAGTTTACGGGACATCCGCCAGGCCGGGTGTGAAGGAGTGGTAACTGCCCTGCATCAGATACCGGTCGGGGAAGTTTGGCCTGTTGAAGAAATAAATAAAAGGAAACAGCTGATCGAAGAGGCGGGGATGACATGGACGGTGATAGAAAGCCTGCCGGTAAGCGAGGATATAAAAAAGCAAAGCAGTAATTATAAACAGCATATTGAAAATTACAGGCAGAGCCTTCGGAATGTAGCGCAATGCGGCCTGAAAGTAGTGACTTATAATTTCATGCCGGTGCTGGACTGGATGCGAACAGATATCTCTTATGAAATGCCCGGTG
>JBGPKR010000155.1:0-8350 GCA_041486045.1 Chitinophagaceae bacterium
ACTCCGCATTCTATGGTCATAATCCTTTCCCTTTTAAAAAATGCAATGCACCCTGGGTTTCTGCCGTCATTGAAGCTGACGGAACTGTCCGGCCCTGTTTTTTTCATGCCCCGCTGGGAAATATCAGGAAACAGTCACTGGATATGATCCTGAACAGTGAAGAAAGCATCCGTTTCCGCAAAGAACTTGATATGGAAAGTAACGGGCTCTGTGTAAAATGTGTCTGTTATCTTAATCTTTCACCCGGGACAAAACTGAATTAAATGAGCAAGATCCTTTTCACCCACTCTTATTTCATGCGGTTTGATCCGAAGCAATGGGCTACCGGCCAGCCTTATCCGCCCATCGGTACATTATATGCAGCTGCTGTAATGCGGCAGGAAGGTCATGAAGTCTCTTTACTTGATACGATGTTTTCCTATGGCCCGGAAGAAGTGATATTACCCCTGCAAAAGCATCATCCTGATTTTTTCGTGATCTATGATGACGGGTTCAACTACCTCACCAAGATGTGCCTCACCAATATGAGGGAAGCCGCTTTTGAAATGATGAAGTTTGCAAAACAAAAAGGATGTACCGTCATTGTTTCCAGTTCTGATGCCACTGACCATTTTGAACAATATTTACAGGAAGGCGCCGATTTTGTGATCGTAGGCGAGGCGGAACAAACAATGGCAGAACTGGTAAAAGCCGTCGAAGAAAAATCCACCGGATCCAGTGGACAAAAAGACTTCTTACTCATTCCCGGCCTGGCGTACCAGCAGCAGGGCGCCATCATAAAAACGCTGCGTAGAAATGTGATGAAGGAACTTGATGAACTGCCATTTCCTGCCTGGGACATCATTGATATTGAGCCTTACCGTAAAACATGGCTTAAAAACAAAGGATATTTTTCACTGAACATGGCCAGCACCCGGGGATGTCCTTTTAAATGTAACTGGTGCGCCAAGCCAATTTATGGGAACCGCTACAATTCCCGCTCGCCGCAGAATGTAATTGCCGAATTGAAAATGCTGAAAGCCAGGTATGCATTCGATCATATCTGGTTCTGCGACGACATCTTTGGACTAAGACCCGGCTGGGTACATGAGTTTGCGGATCTCGTGGAAAAAGAGCAACTGCATTTTAAATTCAAGATACAGGCAAGAGCCGATCTGTTATTACAGGAAGGCTATATCCGTGACCTGGCAAGAGCAGGCTGCGAAAACATCTGGATGGGAGCTGAAAGCGGTTCGCAGAAGATACTGGATGCTATGGATAAAGGCACCAAAGTGGAACAGATCTTTGAAGCTACTTATTTGCTCAGAAAAAATAATATACACCCTTCTTTCTTTATTCAATTCGGTTATCCCGGCGAAACAAAAGAGGATATTGTAAAAACCATTGATATGATCAATACACTGCTGCCTTATGAAATTGGTATCTCTGTTTCTTATCCCCTGCCCGGTACTGTGTTTTATGAAAAAGTAAAGACACAATTGCAGTATAAATCCAACTGGACAGACTCCGATGAATTAGCGCTGATGTTTCGTAATACCTATGCCCCGGCTTTTTATAAACAGCTTCACCGGTTTGTACACAAGAGTTATCGTAAACACCTGGCTATTGAAACTATAAAGACGATATTTGCCAGACCGGCATCGTTCAGCTTCAAAAAGATCAGGAAAGCATTATCCTTATTGTATTATTATCCATCCGCATGGTTCGCCAAACAAAAATTGCAGCACTTTGATCCGGCAGCACTATGAGTGATACAACAACAATATATGAAGAGGCTGCAGCAAAAGCTTTCAGTAAACAGGCCCCGCATTTTGATGAGCTATACAACGACAACAATATCATTCAGTATAAAAGAAAAAGGGTCCGGGAACATGTTGCAAAATTCTTAGCTCCCCGTTCATCTATTCTTGAATTAAATGCCGGTACGGGAGAAGATGCCATTTATTTTGGCCGGCAGGGCCATACTGTTCATGCAACTGACATTGCTGCAGGAATGCAGGAAATGGCCATCAAAAAAGTAAAAGAAACACAATTGGAGAAGGCTGTTAGTTTTGAGCTTTGCTCCTTTACAGAATTGGATGGCCTGCAACAAAGAGGGCCATATGATCTTATCTTCTCCAACTTCGCCGGGTTGAACTGTACACCTGAATTAGAAAAAGTATTGGGTTCCTTTTCATATTTATTAAAACCCGGAGGTCTTGTTACATTAGTTTTGCTACCAGGGTTCTGCCTTTGGGAATTTTTACTTCTGTTCAAAGGAAAGTTTAAAACTGCTTTTCGTCGCTTCAGCGGAACTAATGGAACAAATGCCAGGATTGACGGAGAATATTTCCGTTGCTGGTATTATAACCCTTCCTTTATCCGAAAGTACTTAAAAAACTCTTTTGAAGTTGTTGCTTTAGAGGGTCTATGCACCATTGTTCCGCCTGCTTATATGGAACACTTTGAAGAGAATCATCCCGGGCTGTACCGGTTCCTGGAAAAAAAAGAAACCAGCTGGAAAAATAAATGGCCCTGGAGGGCAATCGGAGATTATTATGTGATCACTTTACAGAAGAAACAGTGAATGTGTCCCGAAACGCAGGTTGTTTCAACCCTGCCAGTTTTTGCTCATATAAAGCCAGCACTTTTTCCTGGAAAGCACCGGGGTTAGACCGGGCAAAATGTTTCCCGGTGATAAGGTCCATAGCCTGCCCTTTTTTGTTGCGCTTTCCTTTTTCAACTTTCTGCTTCCATCGGTTTTGTGTAAGATTGAAAAGGTAATTTTCAAGGCGATTCCCTGCTTTTGTGCTCAATATCCATTCCGGGATTTTTTTTATCAATGATACCCCCGGATCTGTTTTCTGCTGGCGCCGGTAATGGCAGGCAGGCAGGTATTCGCTGGCCCAATTATTAGTTCCGAAAAAGAGCTTTATAGTTTGTTCACCACTTACCGGTAACAGGGTTTTGATTTCAATAGCTGTGAAAATATTCTGCTCTTCCAGCAGTAATGCTTTTTCATCAATATAATAATTCATACAATAGAAATGTTGCCTTCCTGTCAGAAAAGTGAGTTTTTTGTACAGGTGCATCAGGGTCCTGGCTATCCATAAGCGATTGGCTTTTGTTATAATAAAAAAATCAATATCTGCTTTTTCGTCTGCATAATTCTTGGATAAAGAACCTGAAATCCCTACAGCTCTGACAAAAGGGAATTGGTAAAGGAACCGCCCGATCCTTGATGCCTTTGCCAATAATTTTTCAGCTAATTGATTTCCCTGCCTTCTCCGGTGTGCCAGTAACGGGTTATCTTGAATTGAATAAAAGCCATGCGTGAGAAAAACAGCTTTCTCCTCCTGTAGATCATTAAGACAATCCTGCAGGAAGTATTCATCAACCTTATAGGACAGAAATTGCCGGATCTCTCCCTTCGTCAGCGGGTAATGAAAAATATCAAAATAAGCCAGCGTCTCTACTACTCCCTTTTTGCAGGCAGCAAAATCCTGCAAATTTTCAAGACCATTGACCCCTGTAATATGGACAGATGATTGTATCATTTCCAAAAGCAACCTTTTATTGTATTTCCCGATTTGAACCTTTGAATAATTGATCTATCCTTTGAGTACTTCTTTCCATTATACAGCTGCACAGAAAATACCCGCCGGAAAGTGGCCAGCTAAAGGTCAAAACGCTGTTATCCGGAGTTTCGTTGCCAGCCGGAAAAAGTATTTATTCCTTAAACGTGGTTTTGATTTCCTTTTTTCAACACTCATTTTATTACTGCTGATGAGTTGGCTCGTACCGCTGGTATCCCTGGTGATCATAATGGATTCCAGGGGCCCTGTATTTTTCCGTCAAAAAAGAATTGGAAGAAATGGCAAATCATTTTACTGCATCAAGTTCAGAACCATGATACAAAACCAGGAAGCCGATGAAAGACCGGCTGAAGAAAATGATGAACGGATCACAAAAGTGGGGAAGATCCTGCGACTCACGAACCTGGATGAACTGCCGCAGTTCTTTAATGTATTTGCGGGACAGATGAGTGTTGTCGGACCAAGACCACATATGATGGTTGATTGTATCCGGTTTTCCTTTGTAATACCTTCCTACCAGTTCCGGAATCTTATAAGACCCGGCATAACCGGTTTGGCACAGGTAAACGGATATCATGGGCTAACCGCCGATTATGAAAGCATTATTCTTCGCTATTACTGGGATGCCCAATATGTCCGTAAGGCCGGTTTATGGCTCGACCTGAAAATAATAGGAGTTACCGTAATGCAAAGCATGAGTAACATTAAGGCCGTCGTATTGTTATATGCCGGTAAAAGCAGAAAAGAAAAAATATTAAACTCAAATTGAGATGATTTGAACCGGGGTCAGAGTGCGTTTTTACTGGCTCACAGTTGTATGTTAGGAAATCATCACACTACCCTGAACACTTTCCATTTTTGAGTGCCGGGAACGATCAGGGGAGCAATAGCGTCTGAATATTGTTTGAACTGGGGCTGCCCCATTTCAGAAAGGGCGATCGTAAAATCTTCAAGGTTCTCAAACTCATACTCATCAATAACCAGTGAAGGCGACTCGCCGATATACCCCACATATACCCTGCTTTTTGATCTTGAAAACCGGGAAGACCGGAACTTCTCCGCTCCCCATTCTTTCATAATATCCAGCGCTTGTTTTTGCCTGCCAAAAACAATTTCCAGGGACCATTGACAGATGTACATATAATTGTATTTAGATTAGCCTAAGATAAATCAAAATTGTCAGGCGCTCATCCGAGCAACTTAAAGAATTTTTGCAATTCAGCCATTTCAGTTGCAGGCAGCACTTCATTATTGTCATACTTTGATTTATAATACAATACCCTTTTATGCTGCGGGTATTTTTCCAATATTGCTTTGATCATCCTGCCCGTTTCTTCATCTTTCAAATAAAGTGGTTCAGATAAAGGCAGCGGAGATTTATCCCTTGTTGGTCTTTTTAGTATAATGGCTTCTAAGGTTGCCAGTTTCCCGGCCGGGATGCTCTTTATTTTCTCGGCCTTACCGTACAACCCCTGTAATTGTTTTTTACTCAATCCTCCCCGCTCCTGGTACTGGTGCAGCAAACTTTGGGTAAAGGAAGAAGCCGGCTGAGCAGCCAACACAGCTTCCAGCAGATCTTTGATAATATCTACATCGGGTCTTATTCTGTTCATGATGTTACGTTGTTAAAAACCGGGAAAGAACAGGTCATGACATTAATATTCTTTTATTATTTTCCCTTTATCGTACAGAAATGTACTGATAAGAACGCCTGCCTCGTTAAAATTTTTCCATCCTCCGTTCATCGTACTGCACTTTTCACTTTTCACCAAGTCTTTTAAGCTAACCGTGGTATCACGCAAATACTGTCCACAGGTCTTTACCCTGCCATTATTCCAATAATTGACGAAGGCGCCAATAAAACAGGAGTTATACTTCAATGCCTCGAACAAAAGATGGTTATCCTTGTCATAATTTTTTTCCCAATAAACTTTATCCGAAAAATATACAGGCGGCATTTTGCCATAATCAAATGTCTGCACGGTATCAATGGCCTGGCCATGACTGCGGCTTATAAAAAGAACCATGGCGACCAGGGTTAAAAAAAATGATTTCATAAATTATGTTTTAGATGTCGGGGATTCCCAAAGCTAATCTTATTTTTCTTCAGGCCTCCGGGCAGGAAAGCTCCTGTTTTCTCCCTTATATCAAGCCTGCTATTCCCTTTGTCAAACGAATTTTTATTCCGCCTCCCGGCATATTTCTTTTGTATTGACAAACCTGCAAAATGCAGCATCTTTTTTTATAAAACTAAAAACATAAACCATGAAATCAATTATCAGTAAAACAATGTCGCTGGTTGCCATAAGTGCAACGCTTCTTTCCTTTTCACCGAAACCCGGCGGGGAAGGTTTTGAAATATCTCTGAACAACAAGGTATTGATCCAGCGATATGGCAGCGATATCAATGCCGTAAACAGTCTGCAGTTGAATCCAGCCGCTTCCAACGACCAGTTGATCATCAAATATCATCATTGCGGCCGGGTGGGTAAAAACAGAGTTGTCACTATCAAAGACGGGCAGAATAATGTGTTGAAGGAATTTCGTTATGCCGATGTGTCGACACCCGTTGCTGCGATGTCCATACCCGTGAAAGATATTCTGGCTTTGAAAAAAGGAAACGCAAATACACTAAAGTTGTATTACTCTTCCACTGAGTTGCCAAATGGCCGGTTGCTGGCATCTATTGTTGTAGGGAACAGTGCTGTTACACAGCCATAGCCCGCTAATAAATTAAATGTCTGTCCTGCAAAAAGCGGGACAGACATTCTTTATGACGATGATCACTATCTCAATTTTTATACATGTCCCTCGGCCAGCATGGCATCTGCCACACGGACAAAACCGGCTATATTGGCTCCCTTTAAATAATCAATATTACCATTGGCGTCTTTTCCGTATTGGCTGCATTGGTCATGTATTTTTTGCATGATACCTTTCAACCGGTTTTCTACTTCTTCTCTTGTCCAGTACAGGCGGGCAGAGTTTTGAGACATCTCCAGTCCTGACACAGCCACACCACCGGCATTGGTTGCTTTTCCCGGTGCATACAGTATGCCATTATTCTGTAATACCGAAATGGCCCCCGGAGTTGTAGGCATATTGGCGCCTTCAGCCACCAGTTTGCAGCCGTTGGATACCAGTTTTTCTGCATCCACTTCATCCAATTCATTCTGCACAGCACAGGGCAATGCAACATCGCAGGGTATTTTCCATGGCCTTTCACCATCATAATATGGACAACCAAACGCTTCAGCGTATTCAGCAATTCGTCCACGGCGATTATTTTTTAATTCCATTATATATGCAAGTTTTTCAGTATTGATTCCATCCGGATCATAAATAAAGCCATTACTGTCAGATGCTGTTAACGGGATACCACCAAATGCAATGGTTTTTTCAATAGCATATTGTGCTACGTTGCCGCTTCCGGATATCAGTACTTTTTTGTTTTTGATTGAATCACCTTTCGTCTTTAGCATTTCGTCCACAAAATATAACAGGCCATAGCCTGTGGCTTCCGGACGGATGAGGCTACCACCGTAAGCAGCTCCCTTACCGGTTAATACTCCGTTAAACTGGTTGGAGAGACGTTTGTACTGCCCAAACAGGAATCCGATCTCCCTTGAACCAACACCAATATCGCCGGCAGGGATATCCGTGTCTTTGCCGATATGCCGGAAAAGTTCGGTCATAAAACTCTGGCAGAAATGCATCACTTCATTGTCTGATTTTCCTTTGGGATCAAAATCAGATCCACCCTTACCTCCACCCATTGGTAAAGTTGTCAGCGAGTTTTTAAATACCTGTTCAAAAGCCAGGAACTTTAAAATACTTAAAGTGACAGAGGGGTGAAACCGCAACCCGCCTTTATACGGGCCGATCGCATTATTCATCTGTACCCTGTATCCCCGGTTCACCCGGAAATTACCTTCATCATCCGTCCATGGCACCCGGAAGATGAGTATCCTTTCGGCTTCGATCATTCGTTCCAGGATATTGGCCTTTTTGTATTCAGGATGTTTTTCAATAAAAGGAATAACGGCCAGGGCTACCTCGTAGACAGCCTGGTGAAATTCCGGCTGAGCGAGGTTACGTTTTTTCACCATCTCCATAAATGCTTCGATGGCGGGTTGTTTTGTAGCAAGCATACGGTAAAAAATTAAATGTTAAGCAATCATTCGTCAGGCGGAGGGTCTCCGTCACGAAAAATAAACGTAGCAAAGTATAAAATAAATACGAACATTAGTTAAGGAATGACGAAAATCATTTTTTTTAACAGGTATTCCTGATTTCTTTGTACAATTATTTTAAGGAGGGGATTGGAGAATAAGACTGTTAGCATGTTTTACCTGCGCCTGGATTGGTCAATAACATCCAGCAATCCGTTCATTCTCTTATCATCCATCAGTTGCCAGAACATAATACCATTCAGGTGCCGGCTGATAGCGTAGTGGGTTTTGTGTTCAATGGATATGCTGTCATCAAAGGTAACAAACAGTTTCTCCGTTTTATTGTATAAAAAAGGAGCAGCCGCAATGCTATCCCGGAAATAGGTGAAGCCTTTTTCAGGTGAAAAAGCAGTTGCAAAATTCCGGAAGCTTACCCCATTTCTGAATTTACCTGATTGATATAGCCCATTATTGACATTTTCTACCCCTTCAAATACTCTTGCATAAAATGCTGCACCAATAACCAGTTTTCCGGCAGGGACCCCGATCGACAGGAGAAAGCTTACAGCATGATCGGTTGACAGCTGTTGTTCGGGAGTGGAA
>JBGPKR010000156.1:0-8329 GCA_041486045.1 Chitinophagaceae bacterium
GTGGCAGAGGATTTGCTTTTGGGTTTATCTGCACCAACCTCCTGGCTATGTTTAAACTGCTGCAAATGTTGCTTATGTTTTTTCCGATGATGTGATCTGGCCATTTTTTTTGTTGATAAGGTAAGAAGAAATTGAATAAAAAAGCAATTTCTGCTGACAGGACATGAAATTTTTCAGGTGCGGGTTGTATCTGTCTTCCCATGGAGGCTTTCTGTATCCTTCCAAACGCATCGGACCCGTTTAAAACAAGTTTATGATTGAACAGCATTCATAACGGCAGCAAGTCGTAAAATAAATCCGGAATCCTGCCAATTTAAACGTACCTTCGCTTGCATAATTTGAGGTTAATAGCTAGTAAGCGAACAATCTTTCTTTTCCCTGTATTATTCCTTTACACCTGCATTTTTCTCAAGTAATCGTTAATCTTTATCCCTTTGAGAATGAAGATATTTACAACCCGGATTTTAATCTTTATTAAAAATAATATAGCATGACAACGGAAATGATCGAAAAATTTGTACAGAACAAAGGCCGGAAAGAGACAGCCGTGAATATTCATTTTAAGGAACGCAGTACTGTAAAAGGCCTTTTTATCCAGGGAGCTGACTATGACGAACTGAAATCAAAAAATTTCTGGCGTATTGTCAGCAGCACCAGTCTTGATGAATGGAAACAGACGGGGAATTTCAACCTGACCCGGGTTTTCAATGGTGTTTCATTTACCCGTCTTTCAGATTCTGATGGAGGATAAGGAACCCGATAGGAATTTCCGGATGATCAAATAAAATTTAAATCAATGCATTATGTTTAGCCAGGTTTGGAAAAAATATCTTCCGGTTATTGTGATACTGATGAAACGTTCAGTTAACGGCGAGCAATCCCTGAGTATGAATCCCTCGGATTTCCAAAGGGCCGCGGGGGGCAGAAAGATAAAATACAGTTTTGCCAACCTGCAATTGACCAACGGGCGCATCAACAATACAGTCAAGCATCAGCCACTGGCCAGGGAATTTGCAGTTACCCTGCAGGAAGACGAAAGTATCCGTAAGATCCTGCATCAAAAGCATTTTGAATTTTCCATGAATAACAGTTTCCAGTTGAGTATTAAAAATAATACGCCCCCGGCTGACCCTGAACCCGGGGAGAACGATGAAACAGTAAATACTGATGATGCAGTTTCATTAACGGCGACCGATGTTTCATGACCCGGTTTCAATAGCTGAGATCATTCTTCTATTGCATGAACACTCGTTTGGATAAAAAATTCACCAGTAAAAATTAATCAAAATCATCTTTTATTTAATGTATCTGTTATCTTTATCGTATTAGAACTTAAATAAAATCCGGATCAGTTTATGTTTCGATCAGTTATTACAGGAACCGGCTCATACATTCCGCCTTTTGTACAATCGAACGGGGAATTCACAAAACAATTTTTTTACTCAGAAAATCAGCAGCCCCTGAGCACTCGTCCGGAGGAGGTGGTGGAGAAATTCAAGCAGATCACGGGGATCGAGGAGCGGCGCTATACTACCGATCAGTTGAATGCCTCAGATATCGGCAGCATGGCGGCCAAAAAGGCGATTGATGACAGCGCTGTTGATCCGGAAGAAATTGACATGGTGATCGTTGCCCATAATTTCGGTAATGTGATCAAGCATACGATCCAAACCGATGCTGTGCCTTCCCTGGCCAGTCATATCAAGCATTCACTCGGCATCCGGAATCCAAACTGTGTGGCTTATGATATTTTGTTTGGATGTCCGGGTTGGTTGCAGGGATTGATACAGGCAGATGCTTTTTTCAAGGCCGGCATTGCCCGGAAAGCATTGATCGTTGGCACGGAAACGCTGTCAAGGGTAATTGATATGTACGACCGGGACAGCATGATATTCAGTGATGGCGCAGGCGCTGCTGTACTTGAGTATAGAGAAGTGGATATAACTGGGCCGGGAGTGCTGGCCACCCGTACACAAACACATGCTATTGATGAAGTGGATTATATTGATATGGGGAAGTCTTATTATCCGGGCAGCGACCCGCACATCCGGTTCATAAAAATGAAAGGACGTAAGGTGTATGAATTTGCCATGAAATATGTGCCTGCTGCCATGAAAGACTGTCTCGAAAAAAGTGGCGTGGATATTCATGAACTGAAAAAAATTTTCATACACCAGGCCAACGAAAAAATGGATGATGGTATCATTAAAAGATTGTACCAGTTGTATGGGATCAAAACAGCACCTGAATATATTATGCCTATGAGTATTCAATGGCTGGGAAACAGTTCTGTGGCTACCATTCCTACGCTCTACGACCTTGTACTTAAAAACCAGGTCGGGACCCATCATCTATCTCCCGGGGATACACTTCTGTTTGCCTCGGTTGGCGCCGGTATGAACATTAATGCAGTTTGTTACCGTTATTAGAAGCAACCTCAGATTCAATTTGATTGTCATATTGAGCCTGCCTATCGGCAGGCATTTATTTATAAAATAAATTTTCTAAAGGAAAAATGAAGAGTGAATGAGAATATATGATACCGGGGGTATTAATAATAAAACAACAGAGCTGCAAAAGCAATGGGACCAAAAACGTAAGCCAAAATTGAAAGGGAGCCGGGAATAATATTATCAATACCGGTTACGGTCCCTGTTGCCGGAATTATATCCGCCGCCACCCCTGTTATTTCCACCACGGAAACCACCGCCACCACCACTTTGACGATCTTCAGCCTGCTTCACAACAAGAGGTTTTTTACCCAATGAAATATCATTCAGGCCATCTATGGCTTCTTTTGCTTCCGAGTCATTTGGCATTTCTACAAATCCAAATCCCCGGCTTTTACCGGTTTCCTTGTCCATGGCTACTTTAGCGGATTTAACTATACCGAATTTTTCAAAAATTTCTTCCAGTTCGGCATCATCAAGGTCGTACGGAAGCCCGGCTACAAAAAGGTTCATAATGGCATTTTTGTAAAAATAATCAACTTATGGCATTATCAGGAAACTAACTAAACCGGTTAATTTCTCATGTTGACATCCGAATAATCCGGAGTTCTGTCACACCGGGCCTGACCCGGTGTCTTTTTCCCAATCAACATAATAAAAAGGGAAAGATGCCGGGTCATGCCCGGCATGACAACTTCCAAAGAAAAGGGGACTTTATTATAACTCCAAACTGAGACATTACTCTAAACCTTGACATTTTTTGAAATTCCCCTTCCCGGCGGTTACAAATTCATCCCGGGCTTTTACCTATTACCGTATTTAAATTCTGAAGCAAAAAAAATTAAAACATGAAAAACAAAATCATCCTTGCTGCATTGGGTATATTTTCCCTTACTGCCTGCACAAAGTCTGCACTTGATAATAACAGCAATACTACCGGCAATGCCAATGTAGTGCCTGCTTCTTCAGTGCCTGCGGCTGTTATCAATTCTTTTAACAACAGTTTCAGGGGAGCCACCGAGGTGGAATGGCAACAACACAGCAGCAGTTTTAACAGCCAGTTTAACCTGGGCAACCAGCGGCATGATGCTGGTTTTGACGACAACGGTCAGCAGTCTTCTCATTCCATCATTTGCCTGGATGCAGCCGTGCCACAGGCGGTGCTGGATGCTTTCAGGCAACGTTTTTCCGGGGATAACGTATTTGAATGGAAGCTGACCAATGCAGGTGAGTGGAAGGCACATTTTATGAGAGGAGCTATAAAATTTGAAGCCACATTCAGCGCAACAGGAACATTTATAAAATTTGAACAGGCCGGATAAAAACAGTAGTCCTGATATGTACAGCCGTCCCGCATTAGTGCGGGACGGTTTTTTTTGTTATTATCAACGGGTGCAGGGCATTTGCTGAGGCCCGGCTAGGAAAAAATAATTTCTTAACGACCATTTCATTGAAGTGCTAACTAGTGCCCTGACGATCCGGCTTTTACTCTCTAATGTTTTTTATAATTGCCTTCGCCGTTTCTTCGTAATCTTTCATAAGGGCCGACAACATTTGTACAGCCTGTTGTATTTTCTGTTGAGCATCCTGGACCTTGAGCTGAAGATCCGGGGTAAGGTCTCCCAAAGTACCCTGGTATTGTTTCAGCGAATTTACCAGCCCTGATACCTCTTTTATTTTCGCTTCAATTGCATTTACAGTGGTTTCTATTTTTGCAACTTTTTCACCGGCTGTTTGCAGGATGGGCGCATTTGAATTATTTGCCCGGTTTGCTGATATCACCCTCGTTGCCGGAAGGGAATCCTGTTTTTGGGCTGACAGCTGAGTAAGCCCCAAAAGAAGAATGATAAAGAGCATATTGGTTTTCATTTTGAAAATTTTTCTAAAGGTAAAATAATTACCAGGTGTTAGGCCTGGTACGCTGCGTTGAGTAAGACCTGTTTGTGAAGAAGTTCTCTTTTGCCTGTTTTTTTATGACTGATTATATTTAAACAGCCCGATAATTAAATTATTCGGATCTGCAAATTTAAAGGAACGGTGTCCATAAGATGTATCTGAAACAGGGTTGATGATCCTTATCTTCTCATTAACAATCTTTTCATGCCAGTGATCCACATCTTCCACCTCGATATAAAGTTCTCCCTGCAGAACAGGAGCGATAGTCCCTTCTTCAATTTCAATCAGGCCTGTACCATTCGGCGATTTGAAGATGGTACCTTTTTGATGATCGCCCCTGTCCCATGAACGCAGTACTTCCAGTTTCAGTATATTTTTATAAAAGGATACTGTTTCTGCGTAGAGAGGCGTGTAATAACAGAAACGAAATTCAGGCGGGTTACTGATATTGCTCATTTGGATGTTTTTTTCAGGGTTGCCAAACATTTAAAGGCAGGTAACCCTTTACAATAAAGATAATAAGGAAAATCTTTTGTTGGACACGTCATGCTTATTTGGCATAGCAGGCATATTGCTAATGCCATACAAGTTATCCGGCTATGTGTTTACTGTTACTTTAAGCATGACAAAAGTCAGTTTGTTAATTTTCTTCAACAAACTATTATTTATTTCTAAAATCTTTGAACGGCGTGCTTTGGTTCAAGAAGGATGAGTTATGACTTTTCCTGCTGCTATTCCTGTAGCATGAGTCATATATTTTCAAACCCAGCACGACTATTGCCTTATATAACTGTTCTGTTGACAACAGAACAGACAATACAATGCCCGAATTCAAAAATATAGAGACCCCCCTTCTTTTTACGATGATTGCTGCGTATTCTGCCTGCTTCCGGAGATTACTTTCCAAAAAACAGACTGATGAATGTAAAAGAATGATCAGCCGGCTCCAATCCGAAATAGAAATTCGTCAAAAGGTTGCTTTGTCAAAACATATACCAACCCCCGATAATAACTCTGCACTGATAACTTAGAAAAAGCCGGTTGTCCCATCTATGCTTCTTTACTTATTATTTGCACCGGATCCACGGCCCGGTACCAGGCTTTGGGTGAGATGAGGCTGTGAAAAAATTATTTTATCCGTAAAAGCCGACCTTTACATTTCATTCAGAAAATACCGGAAACCGGGGGTAACTATTATGTCAAAAACATTTAAGGAATCGTTTACTGTTAACGGGGAGGAGTTACTAAAAAAAATAAAAGCCCTGGTTGCAGAAGGGAATGTAAGAAAGATCACCATTCACGATAAAACGGGAAAAGAAATAATGTCATTTCCCTTAACAATAGGCGTGGTGGGGGCTGTGTTTCTGCCTGTATTTGCAGCAGTGGGGGCCGTGGCTGCTTTAATTGGCGAATGCACTATTTCTGTCGAAAGGGAAGAAACCTAGAAGCAAACAAATACAATGAAAAGAAAAAGGCCTGAAGAAAGATTCCAAAATATAACCTTATTTATTTTAGTCATTTGTCTCAACATCAGTACAAGCGGTTGCAAAGAGCTTCCGGTACAAACGACCCCGGCAGATGCAGTTTCCAATGATGCGGATACAACTACTCTTATCCACCCTGACCACATCATTTTCCTCTGGTTGGAGAACAAAGGGTTTAATACCATCATCGGCAGCAGCAGCGCAGCTTTTATAAACTCATTAGTGAAAAAAGGAACATTATTTACCAATACCTATGCTATCTCGCATCCTTCTTATCCGAATTATGTGGATTTTTTTGCCGGTGAGAGTAACGGTATAAACAACGATGCCTGTATTGACAATTCTCCGCTGACCTCCCCTAATTTATATACTATCCTGAAGGACGCCGGCAAATCCTTTGCCTGGTACAGCGAAGACCTTCCCGCTACCGGGAGCAAAGTTTGCAGCTATAATTACTATGTTGAAAAACACAATCCCACCACTGTCTTCGCTAATGTGCCGGATAGTGCCAATAAACGGTTTGCCGATTTTCCCGGCGATTATGACCAATTGGAAAATGTAGTATGTATCAGTCCAAACCTGGTAAACGATATGCACAGTGGTAGCATAAAACAAGCCGACAAATGGCTCAAAAAAAATTTATCGCCGCTGGTCAATTGGTGTACCACGCACAACAGTGTCTTTGTTATTTACTTTGATGAAAGCGAATCAAATGAAGACAACCGGATCCCCGTCATTGCAGTCGGGCAGCACGTGAAAGCAGCTTATCAATCAGGTAACCTGTATGATCATTTTAGCTGGACAAAAACCATTAGTGCTATGTTTTTGTCAGCAGACACATGGACTGGTAACTTAAGCGTTGCAAAACTGGTAACCGGGTGTTGGAAATAATAATCATGCTGAAAATTGGGCAGGGCCTTGGGTGAACTGGGGCTGGGAATTTTTATTTACCTGGTATCATCTTCTTAAGGAAAAGATGCAGGGCATCATTAATGGGATCAAATACAAGTTGACCCGGGTTGCAGCCGGATCCAGGTTGCTTTACTCTTTCGCCGGGTATGGTTGACAGGATCTGACCAGGATTTTCTAAAAATGTCCTGGGTTATTAAATCAGGACAACAATGAGGAAAAGAACCGTGAGACCCGAAATATTTGTAACTTAGGAATGCTACCAAAGGAAAGTAACCCGCCTTTTAATATCACTAACATAAAAACTTATAAAAATGAGAAAGCAATTTTTAATGGTTTTGTTACTGGTATCAGTAAGTAAAATAAACTTTGCACAGGAAACCCTGGCAGATAAAGTAAGACATGCCTTTAGTCTTGTGGGCCATTGGGAGATCATTAAGATGAATGTAATAAGGGCTTCCAATGTAAGCAATCCGAACATCGTGCCCGAAGCGGCCTTGGGCAAAGTTTCCATCCTGGTTCAAAGTGAGCTGGGCAACTATGGATCTTTTGACGTTGCACCCGGGGGTTCCATTACAGGCAGTGGTGAGGTACTCTATACTTACCAGGTTTCTGCAGGCTCCACCGCTTTTAGTTTCAACAATATTACATTTCCTGTCGGGGCATCGGCCCTGATGAACGGGGATAATGGTATAAGAAAATTCTCCATCAGCGGCTCAGCCGATCTTGTAAAACGAGTGGTCAAGCTCAATGCATTTAAACCGGAAGGGGATGGATTGAAGATGATCATACGTCCGGGTGGCAGCACATTCACTTCCGTTTTGTGGCCACCGATGACAAATATTGAAACTGATATAATAGTTACCGGTGCAAGCCTGTTATTGCGTGCCTCAGGTGTACTTAGCGGGATCAAAGTATCATTTGAAGCTGTGAAGTATGTTGACCTTGCCTCCTTATTTACAGCTATTGAAGACCTGGTAAAAAACGGAACAAATGGCGCCAATGGTACTAACGGAAATAACGGTAACAACGGGAATAATGGTAACAATGGCAACAACGGAACAAATGGAACCAACGGGAATAACGGGAACAATTCCAATAACGGGGCCAATAACCAGGGGCCCCAGGCATTGATAGCAGGTTCAGTAACTGTTGAGATCGGAAGTTCAGCAAATGTTGTTTTCAGGATTCCGCAGGCGAATGCCAATTATGCTATAGGACTGGCCCCGATGAACGGACCGAATGCCCAAACCGTGGCGACCTTCTCCGGCAAGACGCCGCTTGGGTTTAAAATTCATGCTGCTAAATCAGGGACTGCAAGTGGAACTATAAAAGTGGATTGGGTGGTAACGCCCTATACAAATTAGAAGAGTATTACCGTTCCAGTGATCCATCGCAGTCTCCGTCGGTTGGCCGAAGACCCCGTAAGAACTAAAATTTATTTCAATGCCCTGTCAACCCTGTCGGCAGCTTCTTGTGCAAATACCTGTAACTGTTGCGAACTATAACGTTTATTGCAGGCTACAAAAACTTTCAACACGACATTTTTTATGCGAAAGATAAAATTGATTTGCTTATAATTCAGTTTCA
>JBGPKR010000157.1:0-8288 GCA_041486045.1 Chitinophagaceae bacterium
CTATTTGACGGGGATATACAACCAGGCTAATGACGGATTGACGATCTTATTAAGGATCGTACTCTCTTTGATTGGGGCTGAATAATTTTAATAACGAAAAAAACATTATTTTAGTTAATCTAAAACAGTTTTATATGAGGGCAAGGCTTATTTCAATTTTTTTGCTTTTTTTTTCGACCAGCATTGTCGTGCACTCCCAGGACATTTACCGGTTAAAATATAAATCTACTGATGTAAACGATAAGGCCATTTACGATGCTTTTTTTTCAATCTCTTCCAATGGAAACGGTTTCGCCAGGATAAAATCCAGTGATAACAAAGACATAACTGTTGAAATGACATTCCAGGAACAATACGCTACTGATAACGAAGGAATGCCCGATACCACTCAACTGGTTTACCAGGGAATGATGGACCCGGCAAATATGAAGGGCAACAGGAAATTTAATTTTTCCCCCGTTACATTCTGGTTTAAAATGAATAAGGAAAATACTTATGATCCATGGGCTGTCACCCCTTCTGTTGTGAACTCTGCTCCTTCCGGGAGTAATATCATATCGGCTGAATTTATTAAGATCGATAGCCTGGCCTCAAAAAAAGAACTTGTTTTGAACTTCTTTAAAGATACCAGCGCCTATTATAAAAATCTTCCTGGTATTAAATCAAAAGGTTTGCTTTCACCGGAAGAAAGAGAAGAAAGAAAGAATACACATATGTACCTTGTAGTGGTCGCCAGTACGTATGATACGACACTTAAGCCAAATTGCTTAATTGATGCCCGGAAGGTTGTAAATAAGTTTTCTGAAATCGCAAAAAATGCATTGGCATTACCTCCTGCCAATATCCATATTGACAGCATCTATGGGTCCAATTACAGCAGGGCCAGTGTTGAGGCGGCGCTAAAAAGGATTCCGAAGAATAACAAAAAAAATAATCTTATCATTTTCTATTATTCGGGTCATGGATTTCATAATAATAAAGTTCCGGATAAACTCTATCCCTTTTTTGATCTGCGGGACCCCAGCAAACAGAAATTCTACAGAGACCTTGAAACACAAACCTTAAACGTTAAGGATATTTATGATACCATACTGACAAAAGGCGCCCGGTTCAATCTTGTATTAAGTGATTGCTGTAATGATACCGTCGCCGCGCCCAAAAAAATGGGTTTACCGCTACCGGGTCATAAGGGCCTTGAAAAAAAAGACATTGATAATGCGAAGGCATTGTTTCTGAAAGATACTGTCAGCATATTAATGACGGCTGCCAGTAAAGGCGAAGAGGCTGTTGTGACACCTTCTTTTAATTCATATTTTACTTATTTTTTCCTGTCATCATTGGACACGTATTTAAGTCCCGCAAATAAATATCCTGCCTGGCCGCTGCTACAGGCTGACGCAAAAAGCCAGACAATGAGACAGGTAAATGGCCTTCCATGCAAGGAAAAAATTAATTGCCCTAAACAAACTCCCAAAGCGCTTATACCGGGGATAAAATAAATAAAGGGCAGGCATACAGTTATTTTATCCCTGTTTACAGGAATAATGAAAACCTAATTAACTGCCACTGCAGGGTTAAGATATTTTTTCATTGGAAATCGTTTGATAAGGTCATTCCATTTTTTTGTGTTTCTGAAATTCTTCCAGGATGGGTCAAATTGTAAAACCCATGAATAACGAAAGCCCTTTTTCAGGGACTCTTCGAGAAATTTCCAGGCTTTCATCTCATTTCCCGTTTTAGCATATTGACCGGCAATCGTATATAATGTATTCGGATCATTGGGACTGACAACCAGGTAATCCTGGTAAAATAGTATAGCCTGCGCAGGTTGCCCGGATAACAGGTATAGCCTGCCCATCAGGTCGAATGTTTCCGGCACTACATAGGGATGAATGGCCTGTGCTTCTTCAATTACTTTTTTGGCTTTATCAAACTGGCTGGAATGGATAAGAAATTCAGCAAGGAGTAACCTTTTTTGAAAATTGATTTGCTGATGCTCATATAAATAATTCAGTTGCTCAATCCCTGCCCTGTTTTTATAAAGGGCTTTGCATACATCAATCAGGCTTAACCTTGCCCCGGCATTGTCAGGTACTAACTCCACCGATCTGGAGTAGTATGGATAAGCTTGTTTTTTTGAACCGGCCCAGACAAAGACATTCCCAACCTTAAAGTTGATATCTGCCTTTGTTTCCGTTTCTGCAAATAAGCTATCCGCTATTAATAAATAAGTGATCGCATCTTTACGGGGTGTATATATAGCATCTGCTAATGTAACGACCTCTTTTGTCCCCGGTATTAATATCCCGGCCGCATTTTCATGTAGCTGGGGCTCTACTGTCACCAACCGGGGTGAGCCGCTGATCGTTTTATCCCACTTCAGATCTGTACCCAGCCTATTATACGAATCAAGATCTATGAAAATTTCCCTGTTCAACTTGGGGAACCAGATGATCGTATCAAGATAGGTCTCTCTTGATTTTGTTTCTGCTCTGTCATACAGTAATAGTCCAAGCCGGTAAGGCCAAATCCCGTTTTCAGGAAATTTGGGAATGGTTCTCCTGTAAAATTCATTTAGTTCCCTTTCTGTTCTTTCTTTGTCATACCCGGCATAACTTTGAATCACTTTTTCGGTTTCTGTATACCGGCCCAGTTTTTCCAGCATTCGCCAGAGCTTGACGTATCCCCCCAGGTCATTTTTATCCGATTCAATGATCTTCCTGTAATAGATCTCTGCTTCTTCATAGTGGGCCCAGGACTCATAAAGTGTTGCCAGGAAATAGTAATCCTGTATCATTTGATACTGGCTGTTCCTGAAGAAATTTTCGAAACAATCATGATCATATGGATACTTTTTACTGGTAATGACCGAGTCGCAATATTTATTAAAAGCACTATCATCGAGATAATAACTGACAGCGAATTTGAACATGACCTCGGCATCTTCCCATTTTTGCTGATCGTAAAATATTTTACCCATGTAATGAAATACTAACGGATTGGTTTTGTCAAGAGCAATCACCTTTTTTAATATCCGTACTGCATTTTTATAATCCTTGGCCTCGTAATCCTGTACGCCCCAGGTGAAAAAAGCCAGTATATCATCTTTTTGGAGGATAAGAGTATCTACATTACAGAAAAATTGAGCCATAGGGGCAGCAACGATATCAGTGCTCCCGATGGCCGATTCGTTTTCCTTAAAATGATAGCCCTTTTTTCTCAGGTCAGCTTCATAAAAAAAAGAATCGGCCTCCGCATATCGGGTAGTGTTCATATACACATACCCCAGCCTTTCAAAAGGAAAGTAATGGCGTGAATTGATATCAATGGCTTTACGGTAAAATTCTTCTGCAAAAAGCCAGTTGCCCGATACCTCATGAATGACACCGAGGTTCGCATTGGTGTTCTGTTGATCAGCCTGCAGGCTGTCGGCTACCCGGCCAGCCGCCTTCCCTTTTTCAAAACTTTTAGTTTCTGCATACAAGCCGCATAGATTGGCCCAGGGTATGGCCCAGCGGGGAGACAGGATGCTGGCATTTTTAAAATATTTTTCTGCTTCGGTATATTCTTTTTTTAATTTATAAAGAATCCCCAGTTCATTATGAATATAGGCTGCCTGGTCTGAAAGCGCCAGTGCTTTCTTTTCTGCAACCAGTGCATTTTCTATTAATTGCTTTTGCCTGCTTTCTTCAACTAAGGGGATCTTTATGCGGGCAGCAACAGCTTCAAAGTATAACTGATTTACTTTGAGTATTTGTGATAAAGGATTATCCGTTTCAGTTAGCTTTAATGCCAGTTCATACATAGCCGGGTATATATCATAACCGCTGCTCTTACTATTATAGTACCGGCGCCTTTCCAACTCAGCAGCATCTCCTTCGAGGTACAGGTTAATGATCTTCTGACCCCTTGTATGCAGGGCATCAACAAGGGCCTGGTTAAAGAGGTTTAATGCTTCTTTTTCCTTCCTTATTGATTTTTCGAGTTTTGATATTTTTTCAAACCCCTCTGCAGAATCCAAAATCTTTTTTGCCTGGTTGATAAAAGCAAAGGGTATTTCATCTTTTGATAAAGCGTTCAATTTTTTATAATTGATCAGTTCCAGCCCGTCATTTTTTTTCAAGAGTTCAAAAAAATATTCCTGGTCTGACAGGGGTGGATGATCAGCAACCATGGAGCTTTGTAAAGAAATTAATTCTTCTTTACTAATGCTGGCAATTTTGAATTGCTGTTGCCCCTCCAGGATGGGGGTTTGTTTAAGTTTATTTTCTTGCAGGATGGGATCAGCTGCAATGCTGGAATCAATAAATGTTTTTATTTCATTTAATGTAATGACATTGTCACCGTTTCTGTCTGCAAGTCCTTTTAACCCATTAATGAGGTAATAAGAAAATACTCCTCTTCCCCCACCCCAGCGTATGTCTTCATTTGACAACTGGTCAGGATTGCAGGATGCAATACGGATTTCTTTTTCCCTGGCGGCACTCAGTTCTTTCCCGACAAGGAATGTGCCCCGGTTGTCACTTCCGGCCAGCTTGCCTGAATGACAGGCGTCTGTAATGATGATCACATTGGCATTCAGATCTACTGAAAGTGTGTGCGCATAATTATTCAGATCTTCGATACGGACAGCATTGTTAAGATAATTATTAAGGGGCGTATTAAAACAAAGCAGAAATCCGAGGTTAGCTTTGGTATCTGTTTCCACATCTCCATGACCGGAAAAATAAAAATAGACCAGGTTGGTTTTATCGCTGTTTTCACTTTTATCTTCCCCGCAACGGTCTCTCAGCCAGGTCAACGCATTATAAATGGCTGCTGTCGTGGCATTCGTGTCGATCAATAACCTGATATTTTCAGCAGGAACAGACCCGCCGGCTTTTGACTGAAGGTACCCGGCAAATTCCTGTGCATCCCTGTTTGCATAATTCAGATTGATGTATTCGTTTTCATAATTTGCAATTCCAATTACAACTGCATAAGTATTGCCGGTGGTAATTACCTGGTTATTTATAGCTGCATTTTGCGTTACCTGGGAAATAACAGGCAAGCAGCCGGTCAGGGAAAGAAAAATAAATAGTCCTCTTCTCATCAACCTAAAGTTAACAGGTTTTATTATTTTCTGAATTATTGCTTTGGATAATGATAATCCTATCAATCATGAAACCAATCAACAGTTATGCATAATTAATAAGTATTCAATTTACTTTACGGCGCCGGTAATATTTTTTGTACTAAATGAACCATTCAGTCCCTGCAAAGATAAATTGCAGCTTTGCCGATTAAAGTTGTATCTTCACCGGGTGATTAAAAGTTCTTCCAACATTCAGTCCTGATCAGTATCAATTCTTACTCTTCGTCTTAGTAATAGTTTATCCTCTCTCTACTTTTTGCTGCAGTCCTTTTTCACGGGCATTTCTATTTTTTTTATTTAAATTATTGTTTTATGAACATGTACGTTTCAAATCTGAGTTTTCATACTTCAGATGATGACCTGAGAAAATTATTTGAGCAATTCGGCGCTGTTTCATCTGCCAAAGTGATCGCAGACAGGGAAACCGGGCGGAGCCGTGGTTTCGGGTTCGTTGAAATGGGATCCGATGCGGAAGCAAAAGAAGCCATTAAAGGACTTAACAGCAAAGAAATTGAAGGCAGGGCCATGTCTGTATCTGTTGCCAAGGAAAAAAGCACCAGGGCAGATAATAAGAGGTGGTAAGAGGTTGAAAGTTTTTTTGGAAGCATAGACAAGCAGGCTCTTTTTTCGTAATTTATTTTTACCGCAAAAGACTCCTGTGAGTCGTGTATATGGTTCAACAGGGTTTTAACAGGTTCCGGTTGGACAAGAGCCAGCTTATAAATAATGCAGATCATTTTGTCTGCATAAATCCTTTAGTACAGATGCCAACCATTTTACAAATCGCTAATGCGGACAGGAATCTTTCTTCTTTAATAAAAGGGCTGAAAGCTGCTAACCTGGAAGAGACCTTAAATGGTATTGGTCCATTTACTATCCTGGCCCCGGTTAACCTGGCTTTCGGAAATCTAAACTCACCTGAAACATTTGATAACCTGGTGGATCAAAGCAAAAAAAGCAACAGGCTTTCGGATATATTGACTTTTCATGTCATTACCGGGAAAAAATTAGTGAAAGATCTCAGGGATGGTCAGAAATTGCCGACGGTCAATGGCGAGGAAGTAACTGTAACGGTAAAAGATGCTGAGGTCCGGATCAACGGCGCCAAGATACTGGCCCGGGACAGACAAGGCTCCAATGGAGTGGTTCATTCGGTTGATGCTGTTTACCTGCCCTCATTATAATTGAATCTTTGCCCCGATTATCATTCGTAGTAATCATATTTCTTAAAAGTGGCTAATGAAAAAAGATACTATTTTTCAGTTCGTTTGTTTTATTACAAATCTTGACCTGGATGAATTTGCACCGAAATGGGAACATTATGCCAAAAGGCTGATGAATAAAAAAACCGAACCTTCCCTGCAGGAACAAGTTGCCGGAACAAAAAACAGGTTCCGTTATATATCACAGCATGAGTGGCCTGACCAGGATTTCCAGTTCTCCTTTATGGATGAACGCCGGTCAGAGCATTTCCCGGAACATAACGTAAAAGTAGTGCAAACCGGGGGCTATATACCGTTACACATTGAAAAAAGACAGCCTGAAGAAGATGGGGATATCAAACTGATCTCCTTTATCAGCCATAATGAAAATGATCTTGAATTCTACCGCCGGCTGACCTTATATCGTCACCTGAATATTTACCAGGCTTTTTATGAAAGCTGCTCCTATGGATATGTGCTGGAATTCTTTGTTCCGGAAAAAGATGCCGATGAACTGTTGTTCCAGTTAAAACAAAGGCCTTGCGCATCCGAGACCGGTATTTATAAAGAATGCTTTGTTCCCCATGCCTGAGTGATGATCCTGTTAGTTATTTACACTTTAAAATAAGAATAACGGGGAATAACCGGCGATTTTCCCCTTCCTTCCTCCTCCGGTGCTTTGATCTGCCCCCTTGTATTTTTAATTTTAAGCAAAAAAAAGCCCGGGAGCAGAAAACTCATTTTTTTAAACAGATTCTTTTATTATCTTCCCTGCTTTCACCGGTATGAGTGCAAAAAGTTGCTGTATATCCGTGCACTTAAAAAATCAATAAGCAGATAAAAATAATAAGCAGTTTGCAGAAGATAGTTCAGGTGTTGATGCTGCGGAACTTTAAATAAAATTGCTATGAATAATAGCTCTGTTGTTAAAACCAGCAAGTCCTATGTCGAGGAAGGACAAGGTGAACCTATTATTCTTTTGTATGGCTTATTTGGTTCGGTTAAGAATTTTGCACCACTGATACAACACCTGAAAAAATCTCACCGGGTCATCGTTCCTGTTTTTCCCTTCTATGAGCTGGGTATGTCCATAAATATTTTTTCCCTGACAGAATTTCTTCATCAGTTAACCAAAGATCTCTGGCTGGAAAAATTTCACTTGCTGGGCAATTCTATGGGTGGGCATATTGCATTGTTATATACCTTAAAATATCCTGAACAGGTTGCGTCATTGATCCTTAGCGGGAGTTCCGGTTTGTATGAAAGCGGGATCGGTGACAGTTTCCCCAGAAGGAGCGATTACAATTATATCAAAACAAAAGCGGAACTCACTTTTTATGATCCCGCTATAGCTTCCAAAGAATTGGTTGACGAAATATATGCAACGGTGAACAGCCGCAAAGCTCTCCAGATATTATCCCTTGCAAAATCAACTATCCACAACAACCTGGAAAAAGACCTGTCAGATATCCGGGCCAATTGTTGCCTGATCTGGGGGCGAAATGATATCATTACCCCTCCCAGGGTGGCCTTAAAATTCAATGAACTGATACCCCATTCAAAATTATACTGGATAGACCAATGCGGGCATGTTCCTATGCTTGAGGCGCCCGAAGCATTCAACAGCTCACTGGATATTTTTTTAAACTCTTTATGTAAAAATTATTATTAAGCACTTTGTAAGCTGTGCTTGTAACTGAAGAAATTAAACAGGCATTACGGGCATTGTATTATACCTGATCCTTTAATAAGTTGCAGTAATCTTTTTTTTGGCTATATCTTTTGCAATTTTCCCGGCTTCAATTCCTATTTCCCGGAGCATACCCATGGGAGAAACATAAAATCCGCAGAAATACAATCCATCTTTTCCAAAATAGGTTTGCTTACTGATCGTATTGTTCATATCATCAATACGGTCATCCTTAAGTTGTAAAAAACTTTCAAGGTTGTGC
>JBGPKR010000158.1:0-8220 GCA_041486045.1 Chitinophagaceae bacterium
AAGTGAATAATTAGATGACAGATAATAGATATTAGATAATAGATAATAGTGGATGTGAATTAAAAAGAATTTAAACATCCGGAAATTCAGATAGCTGGAAAATTGTCCCGTAGAACCAAAATGTCGGTAAAAAAAATGGATACGAGACACTCCGCCCCATAGGGGCGGAACAAAAGATAGAAGAAATGATGAAGCAACGATTATATAGAATGTTTTTCTTTGGATTGGGAATTTTCTATTTTGGTATTTCACACGCCCAAAAGGATACAACCAGGAAAGGCGGTATTGATATTATTTCCAGTTTCAAACCGGTGCTCCGGGAAGCAGCCAAAATAAATTTCAATGCAACTGCCCCCGCAGCAGATACTACAAAAGCAAAATTGAATTACGATATTCCCAATCAGAATTTATTATTTGCCTACCAGCCTGGTTCATTAAAGCCGCTGGCTCTTGATATTGACACAGGAGGGAACTTTGATAACAGCAGTTATATAAAAGCCGGATTTGGAAGTTTAAGAACGCCATTTATCCAGGCAGGTATTTCTTTTGGTGATGGCAAGACTGCCGGTTTGAATATTTATGCCAAACATGTTGGATCAGATGGAAAGAGGGAGTTTCAGAAATTTACCAATACGGATGTAAAATTGGCTGGTTACTTTAAGACAGGCAATAACCAATGGGATGCCAGTATTGGAACGAATCAGCACAGGACTTATAAATATGGGTTTGAGCCTGCAACACTTTTATTTCCCACTGATTCATTGAAGCGAAATTTCCAAACCATCTCCGGTCGTGTGGCCATGCACAATATCGAAAAAACAAAATTTGGACTCACATACTGGCCCGAGGTTAAGATTGATGTTTTTAACGATAATCTTAAGAATTCAGAAAGCAATACAGTGATTAACCTGCCCTTGCAAAAAACGGTGGGAAAAGTATTTACTGTCAACCTGGGAATCACATTTGATCTGACCCGTTTTTCACCACAAGGCAAATCTGCTGTTAATAATACGATGTATTATATTTCGCCATCTGTTTTGTTTAAAACGCCAAAGATCTATGCTGAAGCGGGTATCAGGCCATCATGGGATAATAAAACATTTAAAATGTTCCCAAATGTGCTGGTTGACATCAGTACGAATGATAACCGCATTAATTTCCAGGCAGGATGGACGGGCTATGTTCGTAAAACAACTTATCAATACCTGGCTTCTCAGAATCCCTGGTTATTTATTCCTGCGGAATTAAAAAATACCTGGATCGAGGAACGTTTTGCCGGTTTCAAAGGTTCTGTCGGCGATCATTTCAGTTATGCAGCTAAAGTAGGATTTAATAGATTGAATAATCAGCCACTGTTTGTGAATGATTACACGGCGGGTGGCGGGGGAAAGTCTTTCCGTGTCATCAATGAGGCGAGAATAAATGTGGTGAACTTTGGTGGCGAACTGGGATATAATATTGGAGAAAAATTTTCTGTCCTGGCAGGTTTAACTTTCAACCAATATACGGGCCTGGCAACAAATGCAAAAGCCTGGGGATTGCTGCCGCTTGAATTAAAAGCAAATATGCGCTTGCAGGTAATCAAAGACCTGTGGTTAAAGACTGATCTCTTTGCCTGGAGTGGTCCTCAATACCTGAAGAAAGACGGCAGCGCCGGTCAACTGTCGGGGGCTTTTGATCTGAACGCCGGCCTTGAATTTAAAATAACCAGGAACCTCAACCTGTGGACTCAATTTAATAACGTTTTCAACAAAGAATACCAGCGCTGGAACCAATATCCTGTGTATGGGTTCAACTTTACCGGCGGTATCGTATTTTCGTTCGATCAAAAGAACAAATGATGTACGAAGAGCTTTACCAGTATTTCATTCAACATAAAAAATTAGCAGTACCGGGTGTTGGCACTTTTTTGCTGGAAAGAAAACCGGCTGAAACTGATTTTATCAATAAACAGATCAATCCGCCTGTTTATTCGGTATCATTACAGGCTTCCGTTTATCCTCCTCCCATCAATTTTTTTAAATGGCTGGCCGATGCGCTGCATATTTCTGACCGGGATGCCATCATACGTTTCAATGATTTTGCTTTTGATATAAAAAAACAGATCGCTGATGGGGATACCATTGACTGGCACGGGGTGGGCACATTAAGCAAGAGCCTTGCAGGGGACATAAAATTTGCTCCTGCATCAGCATCTGCAATTGAGAACCCTGTTACTGCTGAAAAACTGATCCGGGAAAAAGCAGAACATATGGTAAGGGTGGGAGAGGATCATAAGACTTCGGTTGAGATGACCGAAATGCTTAACCAGCCGGAGGCCAAAAAATCACGTTGGTGGATAACTGCCCTGGCTCTTGGATTGCTGGCTCTTCTATTTATTGGCTGGTATTTTTCTGAGCATGGTTTTGATGTTTCTTCCACTGCCAATAGTATGAAGCTGGTTCCGATGGAAGCATCCGATCCATATCAAACTCTTCCTTAACTTCCTCCTTCTATTTAATCAATTTCAGTTTACTTTGCCTGTCCGGTATGAGTCAGATCATTCATTATACCAATTGTCCTGTTTGCGGTTCAGCCGCCATAAAAAATGTTTTATCGGCAAAGGATTACACCGTCACCGGCGAAATTTTCCCCATTGCTGAGTGTAATGACTGTTCACTTCGATTTACGCAGGATGTGCCGGATGCTTCCGCCATTCTTCCTTATTATCAGTCGGAAGACTATATTTCTCACAGCAATACTTCAAAGGGGCTTATCAATCGTCTTTACCAGTCAGTTCGCAAACGGACATTAAGAAAAAAAAGAAGACTGCTGCAGAGAGTAACGGGGATGGGGAAAGCCCATTTACTCGATGTAGGAAGTGGTACAGGTGCTTTTGTCAGCGAGATGGCTCTTCATGGCTGGTATACAACGGGGCTTGAGCCGGATGAAGGCGCCAGGCAAGTCGCAAAGAAAGAATACAATATTGAATTGAAGGGTATGGATCAGTTCTTTCATCTGCCGGCAGGAAGTTTTGATGCCATTAGTCTCTGGCATGTGCTGGAGCATGTGCATGAACTTTCAGCGTATGTTCAGCAGTTGAAAGCATTGCTGAAAGAAAAAGGGAAGCTCTTTATCGCTGTTCCCAACTACACTTCAAAGGACGCAGCTATTTATAAGGAATGTTGGGCGGCTTATGATCTGCCGCGGCATTTGTATCATTTTTCTCCCCAATCTATGAAGGTATTAATGGAAAAACATGGATTGAAATTGCTTGGATATAAGCCGATGTGGTATGACAGTTTTTATATCTCCATGCTGAGCAGTAAATATAGAAACGGGAAAACAAACATGGGTGCTTCTTTCTTTAATGGATTTCGTTCCAATTTGAAAGCATTGGGGGATGTGAAAAGATGCAGTTCGTTGATCTATATTATCGGCAAGTAATTACTATTGGCTAAACTGCACCTCATACAACTCCGGCCACCATTTACCCGTGATATAAATCTTCTTTGTTGCTGCATCGTAGGCAATTCCATTCGGAACCTCAGCATTGGGGTCAATAGCCTTTATCCGGTCCCACATGCCTGTAAGATCAGCTTTGGCCACTATCTGCCCGGTTGCCGGGTCGATCTTTAAAATATAGGGATACAGGTACTGGTTGGCATAAATGAAGCCATTAATTAATTCCAGTTCATTTATATTGGAGACCGGCATTCCTCCTTCAGTGACCGTCTGGGTTTTTATTAATCTGAATGTGGATGACTCGTAGTAATTCAAATCACTTGAGCCGGTGCTTACAATAAGATTTTTACCATCATTGGTCATTCCCCAGCCCTCAATATCAACTGTAAATTCTTTTATCTTTTTAAAATCCTTCAGTGTATATACGAAAACAGTTTTCTCTTTGTAGGTAAGCTGGTAAACGGTGTCATGCAGAATAGTGACCCCTTCTCCGAAATATTTTTTATCCAATGAGATTTCCCTGATTGCTTTCCCTGTTTTAAGGTCTACTTTCTTAAGTTTTGAAAATCCCCAATTACCGGTGCCTTCATACATGTCACCATTATAAATAAGCAGGCCCTGGGTATATGAGGAAGTGTCATGCGGGTAAGTGCCAACGATAGAATAACTCATAATTTTTGGTGCATTGGGGTCGGGTTTATCAGGAGGGGCTGTTCCCGGTCCACAGGCCATAAAACCAGTAAGGGTAGCAGCAAAAAATATTTTTTTCATGAATCGGAATTGTTTTCATACAAAAATAAGGGTGGATAAGGCTTTTGGCTGTTAAAGCTTTTACAAGTGAACCATGAATCGGAAAAATACGATACAAATACTTCTTGCACAATAAATTAAAAGAATTATATTTGAGAAACGAATATCCTCGGTTACTGAAATCCCACAACTGAATCTTATCCCTGAGACGCCTGTATTGATTCCCATTATCCATTATTATTCCGGTTCCTGGTGATTGACCCTTGGCAATTAAACTTTGCCATGCCATAACTAACGTACAAATGAAAAGGGATCTATGAAGACAGGGTTAATCTTTACTTTCTTTTTACTGACCTCAGTAAATCAGTTGACTGCACAACCTGTCCCGCCAGAGCGGGAGCGCTGCAATACTTTTGCCTATCAGCAGGAACAATTGCGTAACGATCCGGCCTTAGCCGAAAAGATAAATGCCATAGAAGCATTTGCCAAACAGCATATTTCAACCCGTGAAAATAACAGCGCAAACAGGATCGAAGGCAATGTTATTAAAATACCTGTTGTTGTTCATGTCTTATATCATACCCCATCGGAGAAAATAAGCGATGCACAGGTGCAAAGCCAGGTAGAAGTGCTGAACCGCTGTTTTCGTCACCGGAATGCTGACTCTGTAAAAACTCCTTTATATTTCAGGTCATTGGCAGCAGATGTTGAAATAGAATTTCAACTGGCCATATCAGACAGCCGGAGCAGGTCTACTACCGGTATTATCCGTAAATACACACCTGTCACAAAATGGGCAATGGATGATAAGATGAAATTTTCCGGCAATATGGGCGATGATGCCTGGGATGCTAAAAGCTATCTTAATATCTGGGTTTGCAATCTTGATAAACTGGCCGGATATTCCAGCCTGCCGGGCAGCGATGCAGCAAAAGATGGTGTGGTCATTGACTTTGATGCATTTGCCGCAATTAATTCTGGTAATGGTTATGATCAGGGCAAGACTGCCGTGCATGAAGTGGGGCATTGGCTTGGTCTGAAACATTTATGGGGCGATGAAAACTGCGGCGATGACGGAGTGAGTGATACCCCTAAACAAGCCAGCTATACTATTGGGTGCCCTTCAACTATTCGCATCACATGCGGCAATGGGCCCAACGGTGATATGTATATGAACTATATGGATTTTACCAGCGATGCCTGCACCAATCTTTTTACAATGGGTCAGAAAGCAAGAATGAGGGCCCTTTTTGAAACTGGCGGTCCCCGCAATGCTATTCTTGTATCAAAAGGATTGAACCAGCCTCTTATTTTTGAATCGCCCTTACCTGAATCAGACCCCCAATGGCTGCATCCGCAACTATACCCAAATCCAGCCAGTTCGGCCTTAACCCTCGATCTGGCCTATGATTCAAGGTGGATCGGCAAAATGATCCAGGTGGTCAACTTACAGGGGCAAACAGTGCTAGAGGTCCAGGTTACAAACAAGATTCAGCTGATTGATATAAATAAATTACAGGCTGGCGTCTATTTCCTTGCAGCGAAAAAGGAAGACGGGGAGTCTATAAGGATGAGATTCGTAAAATTATAGTCGCAATTAAAGGGGTCTGACGGTTTCCGTCTGACCCAGGTCGCAACCAACACTAACGGCAAGCAAGTAAAAGGAGTCGTCCCGACAAGTCGGGACGGCTTTTTTATTTAATTCAGGATCTTCACTGCCTGGCCTATCAGGTAGCCATTATGGAATACCTGTAAGGTGTAATTACCTTTTTCATAATCCTCCGGCCTGATGGTGGCCTGCAATTGTTTTGTTTCACCTTTCTGGTACTCAAATTTCATTTTCCGGGTATACGCTTTTTTGCCATAATCATGGGTAGGAATGGAAGCAACATCCCAGGCATCCGTCTGCAGCACCTTACCATCAGGCTGTGTAATAATGGCAAAGACCTCTGCATTAGCATAGCTGGTTGAATTGTTCTGCACAACAAAGGAAATGATCAGCTTATTGGTGCTTTCGGCCTGGTTGGTTTCCACTTCCCTGTCATCTTTAAATGCAATGGGGGTAAATTTTAATTCAGATACGGTGAATAAAGAAGATCCGTATGTTTTTTCGGTAGATGAACCATTTTCCTGCCTGGCCGGTTGGTTTTCGTTTTGCAGTTTTTTTACCTGCCCGTTATTTTGGTCAGCCGGCGGAGGAGTTACCTGCTTTTTATCATCTGCAATATCCTTATTCTCCCTGCCCAATCCTGCAACAAGCTGCTGTAGCTCGGTTGTTTTTCTTCCGGCCAATTCAATATCTTCTTTTTTGGCCCCATTTTTTTTCAGAAGGGCAGCGATCTCTGTTTTAAGATTGTTTATTTCTTCCAGTTTGGCATTGAGTTCCCCCTGTAACTGACCAGCGGTGTTTTTGACTGAATCTAACTGGGCGCCCAGCCTGTTAACAGTTAATGAATAAACTTTTTGGAGTGAGTCCTGTATGCTTTGTACAGCAACAGCCGGGTTAACGGTTACAGCTTCCCTTTTATGATTATTGTGCACAGATTTATCATAGATATAATAAACCCATGTGCTTAGCAGGCCCACCGAAAGCATAACCAGCAAAACAGTCTTTGTATCTTTCATCTGTACAACAAAATGGCAGCCGCGTTTTTTTACAATTTATTTATCTACCGATTGATCAACATATGCTGATATCCAGCCCACCTGTCCGTTCTTGATAAGATAAAATTGTTTGGTCTCATAAACGGAAGTGAACTGCCGCATTATCTTCAGCAGTAAACCAGCTCCGGCCATCAATGATTTTTGGTCAAATACTTTTTGCACTCTTGCCGTTTCGTCAAAGACGGCTTTCTTCTCGGCCGGGTTCCTGATATATCCGGAAAGAAATGCAGGAGCAAGGGCGTCAAAGTTTTCATACAGTTTATTGCAAAATATTGCCACTTCGGTATACGTAACAGGCACAATAGGATTATCAACCAGCTCCGGATGTGATAAGGTGGCAACAGCCCATGCTATGCCGCCGCTTATAGCGACATTGTCATTATAGTTGTAAGCGCCGCTTGAATTAACGGTATAAACGATATCATTATTTTCAACTGTTGATAATACCCGGTACATCTCTTTGTTGAAATTGTCAAGACTATTATCGCCCTGGCATCTTTTTTCGGTAGCGTTGGCGGTACTCTTGGTGCCCCAATTCAACTGGAATATCTTGAATGTTTCAGTATTGTCAAATGGGAAATAACCCCCTTTGGAATTACCACTGCCAATATCAATTAAAAAAGTATTATAGCGTCTTGAATCGGGTACTATACCGAGGTGAGAAAGCCGGGCTTCCTGTACTACATCCACCACTTCCACCTGACGGGAAGGATCATTTATTATTAGTTTAAATGAATCAATAAGACTTCTGATCCAGCTGGTTTTATTGTCTTTTTCAGCCTGCATCTTTACCCCGCTGCTGATAACGGTAAAAATTCTTTTGGGCGGGACCTGGTAGACTTTTATTGCAGATTCATATAATCCGCAGAGCCCTTTTAATGTTGCAGAAAAAGTGGGTTGGGAGAAACTGATGAAATCAGTATTTACAGAACTGTCTTTAAGAATTTTGAAACCGCCGTTGCTGGATGCATTTCTCCCAAGTTCAACCACACTCATTTTTACACCTTTGGAGCCAACCTCTATGCCGATGTAAACGGAGGAATTATTAAACTTAGGACTATAACCCGTCTGCGCAATTGATGGTAGGCTTATAAGAAGGACTGTCGCAGGCAATAGTTGCCGGCGCAAAAATGAATTGAGCATGGGTAGTAATTTTCCTGCATAAAGGTACTGCAATGCTTTACAGCTTTTGGTCTGCAACATCCCCACAAATGATAATGTGAAAAAAATGTGTTTAACCCGCGACGATCCAATAATCGATATTGGGATGTCGGGGCTATCCTGACAAAAATTTCCAGGCAACAAATTTTTCGTCAGGATAAAATAAAAGCCGTCCCTACATATCGGGACGGCTTTATTTTG
>JBGPKR010000159.1:0-8214 GCA_041486045.1 Chitinophagaceae bacterium
GATGTTGTTTAAGAACAGCAAGGTTTTTATTGAATACCTTTTGCTCTTTTTTCCAGTGAATCAAAATAAAATCAGTATAGCCCATAAACAGCCTGTAAGAGATGCATTGGAAAAACCAATTACTTCAGCAGCCTTTTTTCCCAGTCTTTTACCATCCAGTGTTTCCCTTTTTGTATTACTTCATGTCCTTCGTATTCCAGCAGTTCTGCCTGTTTTTCAATTCCACCGGGATATTTTTCATTGATAATACCACCTTGTTTCAATGTACGCCAGTAAGGGGTTATTTTTTGGAAACCCTGTTGCTTTGCTTCATCAGCTGCGTGCGCCGCTATCCAGGAAAAAATACCGGTTGTGATGGGGCAGCCTATATCCGCATGATATTTTTTAGCGATCTTTTCCCGGATCCTGTTAATAGTGATCAACTTTCCCGAGGGCACTTTTTTCATCATTGTATTTACATCCCGTGGCGATGGAATGACCATAGTGCCTTTTCCCCATTTTTTACTTTGCTTTGCATTCAGCTTAACCACTTTGGGCAGGTTCTTGCTGTCGTTTAATTTTTCCTGCCAGCTTTTCTTTCCGGAGACCATAATATGTAATTGATGGTCGTAAGTTAATGCAATAAACAGGTGCCATCAAATGAGGACTGTCAGATTATGAGCTGATTATATTCAGACTATTGCTCAAATGTATAACTGTATTCAATTTTCCCCATAGGCTGTTGTTCAGTATTGAAGAGAGCTTCTTTGATTTTTAACCCCTGCCCGTTATAAACATACCTCCATATTATATACCCCACCCAGGTAGTTTGCCGTAAGTTATCTCCCGGGGCGCTGGTTATTCTCTGGATGACCCTGTCAGAGTCGTCATAACTGATTATTTCATCCGGGAGCAGTTTTTTTACTTTTTTATTGTACCGGACGATATCCGTGATCCTGTTACGGTCATCAAAATAATAATAGAGCATATCGGTTTCATACCCGTTTCTGAAAGTATGCTCTTCACCGGGATTCCCGTTTTCATCCGGGATAAAACGGATTTCAAGGCTGTCTGTTCCATTGATGCTGCGCCACATTTTTTCAACCTTTCCCTCTTTGTTATAAAACCATCGGTGCAATTCCACCATGTTGATATCGGTAGCCGGATCCTTTACCGTATTTTGCATGACTATAATTCTACCGTCTGCATCATATTCGTAAGATGTAATGTTCTGGATACCGAGGGATGTATCAATAATACTTATTAGCCTGTTTTGTGCATCAAACCGATGATAAAACGAACTGTGTGTTAATTCGGAATTCCGGGAAATCTTTAAGGTCTTTCCGTTTTCTGATATTTCGTATACTTCTGCAAAATCAGTGGCTTTGGATCCCTGCGGGGTGTAGCCGGTGGCCGTCAGTATTTTTACTTTATTGGCCAGGTAAGTTTGCATTTGCCGGTTGATTTCACGGGTTCCGATAATATCATTGTAGTAATACTGTGCCCGGAGCACAAATGAACAGAAAAAAGCGGCGGGTAATAAAAGGGTCTTTATCAAGGAGGTATTGTTTTTATCATTCAAAGTTACCTGAATTGTTCAGTAACGAAAAAGAAAGGCTTCTTGTATATTTTTGTACTTATTTTTAAGAAAAATTTACGTTGTCTCATATTCCCCAGCGAAAAGAAAAGGATTGCCTGAATTGCGGCGCAACCGTACAGGGGAAATACTGCCATGTTTGCGGCCAGGAGAATGCGGAGCCGAAAGAAACATTCTGGCACATGGTCACTCATTTTTTTTACGACATTACCCATTTTGACAGCAGCTTTTTTCATACCATACATTACCTGATATTAAAGCCCGGTTTTTTATCCGGGGAATATATGCTTGGACGCAGGGCCAGTTACCTGCACCCGATACGGATGTATGTGTTTACATCGGCCATTTTCTTTTTAATTTTTTTCAGTTTATTTAATCCCGGTGATACCGTTGAAAGTGTTCCGAAAAAACAATTCAATGCTAAAGAGAGGGCTGATTATTATGTTACGTTGCAGGAACAGCTGAAAAAAGATACCGCTAATAAGAATTTGCTGGAAGCCATTGCTAAGATAAAAGATACGGTAAGGCCTTTTACGGCAAAGGATGTGCTGGAAACTGAGATAAAAAAAGGAGTTACGGTCAAATTTACCGATAAGGAATATAAAAGCTTTGAAGAGTATGATTCCGCTGAAAAAAAGCTGCCTCCTTCAAAAAGAGACGGCTGGTTGATGCGCCGGTTTGTTAAACTGGACATTTCGATATCGAACAAATACCGTGAAAATCCACAGGAAGCCGCAACTAAGTTATTAGAAGGTTTTTTTCACAGACTTCCTTATATGCTTTTTGTTTCATTGCCCCTGTTTGCCCTTATCCTTAAGTTGGTTTATATACGGCGTAAGAAGTTTTACTTCGCAGATCATGGAGTGTTTACAATACATCTTTATGTGTTTTCATTTATTGTTTTGCTGCTTGGTTTTGGGCTTGATAAACTGCAAGACTATACCGGCTGGGTTTTTTTGGAAGCCATTAAGATTTTTCTCATTATCGGGATGATTTGTTACCTGTACATTGCCATGCATGGTTTTTATAAGCAGGGATGGGGTAAAACCTTTTTAAAATTCCTGATCGTTGCTTTATTATCATTGGTAATGATGCTGGTACTGTTCGCCATTTTTCTTTTGTTTTCGGCATTTACTATTTAATTGAAATACATATATGAGCACAAAAAACGAAACTGCTTTTTCACGACTGGTGGCAATAATGAATGACCTGCGGGAAAAATGCCCCTGGGATAAAAAGCAAACTATTCAGTCACTCCGGCAGATGACGATCGAGGAAACTTATGAACTGGCAGATGCCATTACGGAAGGAGACTGGACCGGCATTAAAGAAGAACTGGGGGATTTATTGCTGCATATTGTGTTCTATGCAAAGATAGGAAGTGAACAAAAACAGTTTGAACTGGACGGTGTAATCAATGATATTTGTGAAAAGTTGGTGGCCCGCCATCCTCATATATATGCTGATGTAAAAGTGAATGATGCAGAAGATGTAAAGAAGAACTGGGAAAAACTGAAATTAAAAGAAGGAAAGAAGTCTGTTATAGGCGGAGTGCCACAATCATTGCCGGCGACTGTTAAAGCCATGCGGCTCCAGGAAAAAGCAAAGCAGGTAGGGTTTGAATGGGACAATAAAGAACAGGTTTGGGAAAAAGTGGAGGAAGAGATCAATGAGCTGAAGTCGGCCATTACCGGGGGTAACCAGGCAAAAATGGAGGAGGAGTTTGGCGATGTTGTATTTTCCTTAATTAATTATGCACGGTTTTTGCAGATAGATGCCGAAAATGCACTGGAAATGACAAATAAGAAATTCATCCACCGGTTTACACAGATGGAAGAGCAGGCTATGCAAAACGGTAAAGACCTGCATGCGATGACCCTGCAGGAAATGGACGCTATCTGGAACGACATCAAACAACAGCGGCCGAAAAAGTGAAGCCACTATCCCGAAATATATTGTTGAGTAAGTACAGTTTACTCGTACTGGCAGCCCTGCTTTTTATCCTTTCTTTTGTTTTCAATAAACTATATATCAACCGTTCATCCGTTGCCCAGGAAGTAAGAGTGGCTGAAAAATACCTGCACCGTCAGCAAAATGATTTTGATGAATTCCTGAAAGACACTGCTTTTATAAACCGCTTGCTTGGAAATAATGAATCTCTTAAAGAGTTTTCTAAACTGGCTTCAAAACGTTACAGCATTTTTCTTTACAACATAAATGCATCCGGAACAGCCGGGATGAAATTCTGGAATGACCAGCTGATCAGTCCTTCACCTGGTTTATTGGCTGCAGCAGATGGCGAATATTTTTCCCATCTGTCAAATGGATGGTACTTTACTATAAAAAGAACACTTGAGGATAACAACACAGGAGATCATGTGCAGTCCTATGCCATGATACCCGTACGGTCAGAGTTTTTTATCGAAACGGATTACCTGCCAAAAGAATTTGTTTACAGTAAAACAGCTGACAAAAGGGTGTTGATCAGTGAAAAGCCCACTGAATTTCCTGTGAGATCTGCTTCAGGTACAATACTTTTTTATCTGGATAAAAAAATAGCCGGGGCTGTGCCCTATAACAACCGGAGTACCATTTTGCTCAGGCTGGCCGGGGTTCTGTTTCTTTTTCTGTTTATTCACGGGCTGGCTGAATCAGTGTCAAAAAGAAAAGGGGCATGGAGAGCTATTGGCCTTCTTACTTTGATATTGGTGATATTCAGGCTGCTTACTTATTATTTTCCATCCATTTTCAACCTGAGGCAGTTTGAACTTTTCAGCCCGTTGATCTATGGTTCAAATTTTATACAACGGTCACTTGGCGATTTATTGGTTAATGCCATTCTCTTTTGCTGGATCGTTTTATTTGCCTGGTCAAAACTGCACCAGAGGGAGAACCCGATTGCAGGGCTTCCTGTACGGTTAAAATGGGTTACAGGTTTTTTTTCCCTGTGCCTGCTGATCCTTTCAACATTTATTCTCGCTACCGTTATCAGGAGCCTTGTAGCCGATTCAAAAATATCATTTGATGTAACAAACTTCTTCGGGCTTAACCTGTATTCCGTTTTAGGGTTTGTGGTACTGGCCTGCCTGTCATTATCCTATTATTATTTCTCACGGTTATTATTCTGGTTTATTTTCCCCTTATTAAGGGAAAGAAAAATACTTATCTACTTTGCCATTGGCCTTGCCGGGCTTTTATACCTCAGTTCCCGCCTGGGTCATCCTGACGTAGTTTTCTATATACCTGTTTTATGCTGGCTGCTTGCTTATACCTGGATGGTGAACCGGGAGGAACTGATCATTAACCGTTTCCGGATCAATATCGCAGGCATTCTTTCCTGGATTTTTATTTTTTCTGTTTCGATTGCCGTCATTATGCTGACGGAAAACAGTAAAGTGGAATGGGAGAAAAGAAAACGGATGGCAGACAAGCTGGCCGTGCAAACCGATCCTTCCAGTGAACGGCTGATGAGCATTGCCATCCAGTATCTTGATAATGATTTTTTAAGTGATAATTTTTCCCGGTTCAGTGATCCTGTAATAGGCAAAATATTCCGCGACAGTATCATTACCGAAAATTATAGCGGCTACCTCAACAAGTATGACACCCGGCTCTATGTTTATGATGCGAATGATAAGGGTATTCATAATGAAGACCCTGTTACATATGAAGCATTGAATATAATCCTGAATGAGCAATCGAAACCTACAAATATTGAAGGTCTTTATTATTACGAAACATCGATCGACAGGTTCAATTATATAACCCGCCGGTATGTAACTGATACGGCCAATAAAAAACTTGGTTCTTTTTTCATTGTATCTAATCCAAAGAATTTCAGCCCGGAGGCGTTGTTCCCGGAATTATTCCGGCAGTTTCAGCAAACAGAACCGGAGAACTCACCCATTTACTCCAACGCAGTGTATGTGAACAGGCGGTTGGTTTCTCCCCCGGGCAATTATCCCTTTGCTATCTGGCTTAAGGATAACGAGGTGCCTGAAGAAGGATTTCAACGCCGGGCTAACGGCGATTTTGATGAATTGTGGTACCGGTCCGGCAATGAAAAAGTGGTGGTGATTGCCCGGAAAAAAGAAACCATGATTGAAACGATCGCTTTGTTCTCTTACATTTTCTGCTCCTTCCTTTTCCTGGTTGTCTTTGTGCAACTGATCTCATTTATTCTTAAAACAAAATTCAAAAGAAAAGAACTGCGGAAGTTGCTGCAATTAAATATCCGGTCACAGGTCCACAGCACCATCATCTTCATCAGTATTTTTTCTTTTCTTATCATCGGGATTGCCACTATTTCATTTTTCATAAGCCGTTACAACCGGAACAACAGCGATAAACTCAGCCGGACGATGAAGATTATGGTGAACGAGATGCAAAAAAAACTGTCCGATCAGAATACGTTTGATGATGTGGTAAAAATCTATGATTCTGTTTCCAATACCGGGTTGCAAAAACTGGTTGACGAGGTCTCAGATATACATGGGGTGGATGTGAATGTATATGACCTGGAAGGCGATCTGCAGGTTTCTTCCGAGGCCAATGTATATACCAAAGGCGTATTAAGTAAAAAAATGGATCCTGCAGCTTATTATCATTTAAACAGGCTGAGGCAGGTGCAACATGCACAGGAAGAAAAGATCGGTAACTTCTCTTACCTCAGCATTTATTCACCGGTAAGGGATGAGGATGGGAAAGTGTATGCTTATATCAACATTCCCTATTTTACTTCCAAGCCGGAATTGAGGCAGGAAATTTCGAATTTTCTTGTTACCATTATCAACCTGAATGCTTTTATCTTTTTAATTGCCGGTTTGATCGCTTTATTCATCACCAACCGTATCACCAGTTCTTTCTCTATCATCAGCGATAAAATGCGGGATGTGAACCTGGGGAAAATGAATGAACCCATAACCTGGAACCGCAATGATGAGATCGGCGAATTGGTAAAAGAGTATAATAAAATGGTTGCCAAACTGGGCGACAGTGCAACTATGCTGGCCAAAAGCGAAAGGGAAGGCGCCTGGCGGGAAATGGCAAGACAGGTAGCGCATGAGATCAAGAACCCGCTGACGCCGATGAAACTCAGTATCCAGTATTTGCAAAAAGCCATTAATAACAACCAGCCGAATGTAAAGGAATTATCCAGCAATGTAGCTAATACACTCGTGGAACAGATTGACCATCTTTCCAAGATTGCCGCTGATTTTTCACAGTTTGCCAATATTGGCAATACCCAGGTTGAACTCTTTGACCTGCATGATGTGATCAGTTCTTTAAAAGATTTATTCCAGCTCGATCAGCAGGTTGAGTTGATCTGGTACCCGGTTCATGAAAAGCTGATGGTAAATGCTGATAAAACGCAGATGAACCGTTTGTTCACCAATCTTTTTGCCAATGCCGTGGAAGCCTGCCAGGGAAACGGGGTTTGCAAAATTGAGGTGAATGAGATACGTAAAGATGATATCATCAGGATAAGTATAAAAGATAACGGGGAAGGTATTGCACCGGAAATGCAGGATAGGATATTCATTCCCAACTTTACCACCAAATCGTCCGGCACCGGTTTGGGATTGGCCATGTGCAAAGGAATTGTAGAACAGGCTAAAGGAAAGATATGGTTTGAAACAGAGCAGGGCAAGGGAACTACTTTTTATATTGAGTTAATTCTTTCCCAGTAATTTTTTCAGAGCTGGTCTTATCAGTTAAGATTTGCAACAGGTAATACTCCTCGTTGAATTGCTATGCAGAACTACGTAGAATACTTTGAATTCTTCTCTTAAAGCCTCAGAATATCTACTAAAATACTTGCTGTTATTCACAATTTGCTCCCATCTTTATCGCAGAAACCGAAACACCGATGAAAGAATTGAATCCGGTCCCGTTTTTTAAAATATATTTTTAAAAACCCATTTCCAGAACCTATGAACCTTTGAAAGCCATCGTTATCCTGTGAAGAGTACCATTAAAATCCTATCCATGAATTCCACTAAACCATTAAAATCAATCCTCTGCCAGCAGGGGATTTTTTTGTTAATTCTTCAGATCATTGCAAAAAGAAGACAAAACCCTGGCTATCATGATCCGACTGTTCAATATTGAGTGAAACCTAAAAAATAATTTCCAAAAAAACCTGCCTATGAAAAACAATTTAAGTTTACAACTATCATCCGGAGCAAATATGATGATAAGCGAACAAGGCCTTTTTCATTGTAACGACATGGCAAATGAAATTCCTGAGTATGGCAATAAATTTTTTCCGGCTAAAGCATCTGTATCCTTTGGACCTCTTAGCCCGGTAACGAAAATCTACGGCAAGGAAACAGGATTGAATCCTTCTTTTAATATATCGGTGAAGCTGGTAGCAGCCCGTTTGTCAGAAATAGAACTGGCCCTTGATTGTTACGATGTATACAATCTCCGGATTTCCACCCATGAGTTAAAAAACCTGTTTCTTGGCATGAGGATGCCCGCAGTCTGCCAGCTTGCCGTGCAAATGGAAGAGTTGGCAAAAGAAAATCAATTGCAGGGTGTAAAAGATCTGCTGCGGGGGATAAAAAAAATCATAGGGTGGATAGTGAAGCACAGAAAGCAACCCAGGGACTAAAATTTTTTTTGAAGCATTTTCC
>JBGPKR010000160.1:0-8193 GCA_041486045.1 Chitinophagaceae bacterium
AGTTTCATGGAGGAATAATTGGGGTCAAAAGTATACCGAAAAAACTTTACCGGGTATGATTTTGATCAGTTGGGGCCTATACCCCAAACTGCTGAAGGTGATGGTCTAAGTGTTTCCATGTGCCTTTACTCCATTGTTCCCTGGTTAGTTTGCCAAAGAACGTATGTGTCTCATTCACTATGTTAGCTTCAGTGAAATTGCTGATCATTCCAAGCAGCTTTTGTTTTTCCATCTCAAAATCTTTCGGATCTGTCATGACGAAGGATTTATCCGTGGGTAAACTGCGTTTAAATGGTTTCTCATTGTAAAGCATGGATTTGACCATAGGTCCGACCAGCCGGCCAAAAAAAGTCCTTTTGAGTTTATGAGTTCCATCGGCAACACCTATCGGCATCTGGCAATGAGCCAGCATTTGCCCAACATTCATTTTGCCCCATAACGCTTTAGAATCGGGAGTAAGCTTATTAATACGGTTAGTGATATCTTGTTTTACTGCGGGGTCAAATAAGTTTTTTACTTCCATAATCAATAATTAATTGTTGTGTTCATAATAAGGGATCTCATCATGGCTCGTCGTTTCTTTTTGTTGCCAGTAAGCCTGTGTTACAATATGCCCGTCAGGAGTCCTTAGCATCCGGCCAAAAATAGCATTGATGGTATTAAACGTATAATCCGTTACACCAATAGTGAAAGTTTCGGGCTTGTCCACCGGAGCTTCAGCGGAGGTGGATGCGGGTTCATCTTCTTTTGGAGGAGGTGCTGCAGCAACTTTTGGTGGCGGAGTAGGAGCCACTACAACTGTATAGCGGTTATATTCCAGGATCTTTTTTAGAAATTCAACCCGTTGCGGTGTTACATTCTTTTCCACGATGCCGCATTTAACGCCGTTCAATTCTTCAAACTCATGATTTTTATTGATAGCCATAGTGAATATCGAATATTGAACAGGGAATATCCCCGCCTGACCGGACGGGCAGGGAATGATGAAGTAAAGGTCGCTTAAACTTCGGTGTTCATCATTCCTTGTTCAGTATTCATTATTTTAAATTAGTGAGTTAATATAATCATACACCCAACTTAATAAACCAATCAACACAATGGCTGCTGCACAAAGAATCAATGCAAATTTAGTTACAGGGTTGGTATTTATTTTTTCTATAGGCTGTTCGTTTTTATCCATGAACATGGCCCTCACAACCCTTAAATAATAATAAAGTGAAATGATCATGTTCAACGCAGCTATGGCGATAAACCAATAAGTGCCTTTGGAAGCACCGGCCGAAAGTAAAAATAGCTTGCCAAAGAAACCAGCCGTGGGTGGGATACCTGCCAGTGAAAACAGGGCCAATGTAAGTATCCAGCTCAGAAATGGATTGGTTTTATATAATCCTTTATAATCATCAACGTTTTCTTTGCCTGATTTTTCTGTTATGACTGAAGCAACAGCAAATGCTGCCAGGTTGGAGAATACATAGATCAATATAAAATAAACAACGGAAGTGATGGCGGCTTTATCATTGCCGCTCATACCAACCAGTATAAAGCCGACCTGTGCAATGGAAGAAAAAGCAAGGAAACGTTTGATGTTCTGCTGTCTTAATGCAAACAAATTACCTATGACCATCGTGGCAATGGCCAGGATCACAAGCATGGTGTACCATACTTCATACATTGGCTGAAATACATTGTATAAGGCGCTGATGAAAACAAAGGCGATGGAGCCTTTCGAAATAACCGAAAGAAAAGATGTCGTGGCAATAGGGGAGCCTTCATACACATCGGCTGTCCATAAATGGAAAGGCACAATGGAAAGTTTGAATGCAAAAGCTGCAAAAAGAAATACAAAGGCCAGTATCTGAAAAGCACTTCCATCTAACTGTTGCGGCAACTCTGCAAAACTGATAGTTCCTGTGGCGCCATATATCAGTGAAATACCAAACAGCAAAATACCGGATGAGAACGCAGAAGATAAGATCATTTTCATGGCTCCTTCGGAGGAACGTTTCTTATCCAGGTCAAAATTGGCCATGGCTGCGACAGGTATACTGGCCAATTCCAGCGATAAAAAGAACATAAGCAGGTTGCCGCTGGAGATCATGAAGAACATACCCAGCAATGCAGACAACATCAGCATAAAGAACTCGGATAGATGTACTGTCTTCTTCAGCCAATCTGCACATAGTAATGAGATGAGATAAACACCAAGATTCAAAATATTTTTCTGAAAAGCGATCAGTAAACTGGTATGGAACATATCGCCGAATAAACTACCGGTTTTATTGAAGAAAAACCCGGCAATAAAATTCAGCAGCAACAAAACCTGCAGCAATGACAGCAATGATTCATTCTTCATCCCTTTGCCGATCTTAATAAACAGCAACAGGAAAATGATGAAGGTGATCACCAGTTCGCTTTTCATCAATGTAAGAAACTCATTCATCCGATCCTTTTTTATTTTATTGCCGATACTTTCTGCATAATTATTTCTGCCCCCGGCCGCAACAGGTCATTCAGCCAGCCGGGCGCAATACCGATAGCCAAAATTCCGGCTACTAAAATCACAGCCGCCAGCTTCTCATTCCATGTCGCATCACCCAGCTGCAAAAAATTTTCTTTTATGGGTCCCATGGCTGTTTGCCCGATAGCTCTTAATATATATACCGCTGTCACCACAATGGACATACAGGCTGCTATCGTAGCAATGCGGTGAAAAGCATCAACATGTTCCCAGGAGCCCATGAATATTGTCATTTCTGCTACGAAGCCGCTCAAACCCGGTAAGCCTAATGAACACAACCCGACAATAAAAAATACGGTAGTGATGAAGGGCATAACTTTCATCAATCCCCCCATTTCGCTTACCTGTCTTGTATGTGTGCGGTCATAGATCATTCCAATGACAGCAAAGAAAAGGGCCGTCATCAATCCGTGACTCACCATCTGCATCACGGCACCGGTCATGGCGGTTTTAGTTAACATGCCGATGCCCAATAAAACAAAACCACAGTGACTTACCGATGAATACGCATTGATATACTTTAAATCCTTTTGCATCATCGTAGCGAAGGCGCCGTATAAAATGGCAATAGAAGCAAGAACAATAATGATGGTGGAATATTCTTTAGCTCCTTCCGGCATGATGTAGGTAGCCACACGAAGACATCCATATCCTCCCAGCTTCATAGAGATGCCTGCCAGGAACATTGACCCCGCCGTTGGGGCAGAAGAGTGACCATCAGGCACCCAGGTGTGAAGAGGAAACAAGGCAGTGAATACACCGAAGCCCACAAACAACAGGGGGAAGATGATGCGTTGGGTTTCTATCGGAATATTTACTTTGGATAAACTCAACAGGTCAAAACTGTGGCCGGAAGAAAAATACAATCCAAGTATCCCGACCAACACCAGCGCCGAACCGCCCATCAGCATTAATGCCAGTTTGTTGGCGCTGTATTCTTTTTTCCCGCTTCCCCATATACCGATGAGTAAATATTTGGGAATGACGGCAATTTCCAGGAAGAAGAACAGGACAAACAGATCAAGAGAAATGAAAAACCCATAAGCGCCAAGGGCCAATAAAATAAGTAAGAAGTAAAATTCTTTGGTCATCTTTTCTATATTCCAGGAGACCAATACACCGGCTATTACTACAAACGCAGTGAGCAGGACCATGGCTACTGAAATACCATCAACACCAAGGTGAAAATTAATATGCCAGGCAGGGAAGATGCTGTAACTCTGTTCAAACAGCATTTGTGCTGTATTGCCGGCGGCTCTTTCATTTCTGAAAGCAAATAATAACATAAAAGCCAATACCAGTTGTGCAACAGAACCGGCAAATGATATCCATCTTACCTGTTGCTTATTGCGGGATAATAATGCAGCAACAGCTGTAACCAGTGGAATAATTATGAGTAATAAAAGGTTCATTCCATTTTATTTCAGGATATAAATAAACAGCAATGCCAGCCCGACCACACTCACCAGAAAATAAATAGCATATTGCTGTACCTTGCCCGATTGTATTTTTTTAATGCTTTCCGAAATGGCTGCCGTTGTATTGCCTGTCAGGTTTATTAACCCATCCACCACATTCTTATCAAACCATGCAGCCGGTCTGCCAATTAAATTGAACAATACTTTTTTGGTGATGAACAACCATATCTCATCAATATAAAACTTATGATAAGCTGTCTTATACAAGCCACCCAATGAAGCAGCCAGTTTATCCGGTCTTTCGCTTTGTTTTTTATACAGCCACATGGCGGTAAAAATGCCAAGCAGTCCCAATGCAACAGGCGCAATGGAAAATTGTAAATGGAAATGACTTTCCAGCGGGTTGCCATCTGAGCTAACAAACTTTCCGAAAGGAATAAATCCGGCGGCAGCTGCACCAAGGGCCAGTAAAATAAGCGGCATCATCATAGAGAATCCGCCTTCCCTGCCCGCCGTAGTTTTAACGGAGACGGGGCCATGTTTCTCACTTTGAATTGCGTGAGGTTTGTTCCAGAAAATGGAAAAATATAAGCGGAACATATAGAAAGCTGTCAGTCCGGATGTGATCAATGCGATATAATAAATAATTGTGTTGTTTTGATAAGCGGCCAGCAAAATTTCTTCCTTGCTGAAGAATCCGGCAAATGGCGGAACTCCGGCAATAGCAAGACAAGCGATCAGAAAAGTGATATGAGTAATCGGTAGAAATTTTCTTAACCCGCCCATATCTTTCATTTCGTTGCTATGTATAAAATGAATCACTGCGCCGGCCCCCAGGAAAAGTAAAGCCTTGAACATGGCATGCGTAAAAAGGTGGAACATAGAAGCCGTGTAACCCAATCCGGCCCCGCCACCATATTTGGACACACCTAATGCAAACATCATAAAACCTATTTGCGACATGGTGGAATAGGCCAGCACTCTTTTAATATCCGTTTGTGTACAGGCAATAATGGCAGCGATGATGGCCGAGATGGCTCCTACCCACCCAACGATTTCAAGCACTCCCGGTGTAGTGATGGAGAATACAGGAAATAACCTGGCTACTAAAAAAACACCTGCAACAACCATAGTAGCAGCATGTATCAATGCAGAAACAGGAGTGGGGCCTTCCATTGCATCCGGCAACCAGATATGCAGCGGGAACATGGCGCTTTTTCCTGCACCGCCGATAAATACCAATGCAGCTCCCCATGTTAATGCCGATGCGCCCAGGAATGTAGAAGCAGCAGCCGTTTTTAACTGGCTTGATCCGGGGGAAGTTAATCTTTCAATCAGTGTATTAAAATCCAATGTGCCTGAACTGAAGGATAGAATTAATATCCCGATCAAAAAGCCAAGATCGGCAAACCGGGTCACTATAAAAGCTTTTTTGCAGGCTGCAACTGCAGAAGGTTTGTTGTAATAATACCCGATCAAAAGAAAAGAGGATATGCCAACCAGTTCCCAGAAAATATAGATTTGAAACAGGTTGGATGAAATGACCAGCCCGAGCATGGAAAAAGTAAACAGGGAAAGGAATGAATAAAAAGTTGGAAATCTTTCTTCACCTTTCATATAACCTAAACTGTAAATATGCACCATCAGGGAAACAAACGTGACCACTACAAGCATCATCACCGAAACAGGGTCAAGTAATATTCCCATGTCAATAGAAACCCCTTTGGAAAACTCCAGCCATGTATATTGCAGCGGAACGAATTTTTGATACACACCGGCTACTTTTCCAAAAACAAAGAAATATTCATAGGCAATGTATATTGCGAGGATGGTGGATACCAGCAACAGGACCGTTGCAATGATCCCGGAGCTATTCTTTAAATATTTCCTGCCAAACAATCCCAGGAGCAGGAAGCCAGCCAGGGGCAGTAAAGGAATCAAAGCTATGATAGTTGCATTTGGCATAAATTAAATATCGAATATTGAACAGGGAATAATGAACACCGAAGTTTGAGCGATCCTTACTTCATCATTCGATGTTCCTTGTTCATTATTCATTATTTTCTTTTTTAATATTTCAATTCTTCTGCATTTTCCACGTCAATAGAATTATGGCTGCGGTATAAATTAATAATGATAGCGATAGCTACTGCGGCTTCGGCAGCTGCAATAGCAATGATAAATACGGCGAAAAAAAGGCCGTCCATTTTATGCGGCCATAAATACTTATTAAAGGCCACGAAATTCAGGTTTACACTGTTTAATATGAGCTCAATGCTCATCAGCATGGTTATCAGGTTTCTGCGGGTAAAGAAACCATACACGCCGATGAAGAACAGTGCGGCGCTGATGAATAATATATGATATAATCCGGGTTCCATCATAAATAATATCGAATAATGAACAAGGAATAATGAATATCGAACAGATTCCGTCTATTCAGTATCCTTGTTCTTTTTATTTTTTTTCTTTTCTGACTCCATATTTTTCCTTGCCGTCTCAACACTTTTCATAAATATTGAGATCAGTTCGTTGCATTCTTTTAATGATTTATCGACGGGTTCCATTTTGTCTGTCAGGGGCACTTTTTTAATGATACGCAAAGCATTTTTTGTTTCTCTTAATTCTTTTAAAATAACTTTTATTTTATGAATAAAGTCCGCCCTCGATTCAGCACTTTGAGTCTCGCCATAATGTAACGCAGGAGATGTTCCTGACCGTACCAACTGTCCGGCAATATGATTGCCAGTTCTTGTATTGTAGAGACTTTCAGTTATTGCAATAATCAATACTGCAAAGTCAATCAGCCTTTCATCTAAATCATATTTCCTTTTCTCTTCCATTATGATTCTTTTTTCACTTCATTATTCGATGTTCCCTGTTCATTATTCATTATTTTCTTTTCTCTCATAGCAATTACAATACAACCAATCATCGCTGCCAGCAAAAGCATACTCACTACTTCAAAAGGCAATGCATAGCCTCCGGCATCAGTGCTAAGCATTTTTTTCCCGATAGCTGCAACATTAAGAGGGATAGCTTCTTTTTCGGATTCAAAAAAAGTATTTTGATAAACCTGCAGCATGGTTAATGCAAAACCACAGAATGCAGCTAAAGCCGAAAATATTTTTCTCCCGATCTTTTGTTTCGCCATTTTTTCTCCCGCCTGCTGGGTAAGAAAGATGGAGAAAATGATCAGCACCACAATACCGCCGACATACACCACTACCTGTACAGCTGCTATAAACTGGTAATTGAGCCAGAAATAAATACCGGCAATGCCTATCAAAGTAAACAACAGGTAAATAGCTGCCCGGAAAATTTGCCTCGTAGAAACGGATAATATGCCGCTGCCCAGCGTAAGACCTGCTAATAAATAAAATATGATTGTTGAGCCACTCATTTGTTTAAGTCAAAAATCAAAATTCAAAACCCATGGGTTGGCAGACTTTTGATTTTTTAATTTTTGATTTTTCATTTATTTATTCAACCCCTTCCTTGATTTTTGACCCCGGTTTATTTAGAATTTTTGTCAGTTGATTCCTGTCGAATACACTATGTTCAAAAGTTTGAGCCATCTTGATAGCATCTGTCGGGCAAGCTATGATACACAGGTTACACATGGTACATAGTTCCAGGTGATAGACAAATTTGTCAAGCGCCTTTTTCTTTTTTCCATCAGGCTGTATATCAAATTTGGTAACGATCTTGATGGTGGCATTGGGACAGGCCAGTTCACAAGCTGTACAACCGGTACAACGATGCTCATTATTTTCATCATGCAATAACACCACTTCCCCCTTAAATCTTTCCGGCAATACCAATGTGTCTTTATTATCCGGGTATTGCTGGGTGATGATCTCTTTATGATGCGTGAAATAATGCATCGTCATTTTCATGCCGGTAGCCAGTGATTTGACCGCACCAAAAACATCTTTTATATATTTAACAATAAACTTCATTTTAAAAATGCCATTTCAAAATGGCCATTAATGTTACCAGCAATAAATTGATCATGCTGATCGGTAATAAATATTTCCACTCGAGGTTGAGCAATTGATCTATCCGCAACCTGGGAAATGTCCACCGGAACCACATGATGACGAATATCAGGAAAAATGTTTTACCAAAGAACCAAAGACTGGAGGGGATATAATCCATCGCATGATTAAATCCCTGCCAATTGCCGATATGCAAGGGCATCCATCCGCCGAGGAATAAAGTGGCGCCGATAGCACAGACAATAAATACATTCAC
>JBGPKR010000161.1:0-8187 GCA_041486045.1 Chitinophagaceae bacterium
AGGTCTTGCTTACCGGTTAGTTCCTGCAAAACCAAAAGACGAAGCTTCAAAATGGCTTATTAATATTTACCAGAAGGACAATAATACAGATGATGAGTACCAGAAAATGATGAACAAATTTGTGTTCGACAGTAAAAAGGGAGTTTATTTTGATGAAGAAAACAGGAGGCATGTTCTGAATCTCCGGAATGCCTATGCCGAAGCAGCCGGCAGCATGGCTGATGAAGGGAATAAACAGGATGCCCTGAAATTGCTGGAAAAAGCTGAGACCCTGATCAGTGCCGAAAAAATGCCTTATGCCATGACGAGCCGCGGAAATACTCATAACGTAAATGGCCTGGCTTATTTGGAAGCCTGCTATAAGGCAGGTAACATGCAGCTTGCTCAAACCGTTAAAGGGGCTTTGAAAAAAGATCTCGAACAGCAGAAAAAATATTATGATTATATGAGAGCCGAAAGGCCAGATCTTTTTATCGGTTTTGATGGCAGGGAAGGTGAGGCCGCAAGGAATGAATATTTCCTGCAATTATTTGGGGAGCTTATTAAAAAGTATGAACCCGAAACGGTAAAACCTACTACAGAAGGCCCTGTCAATATAACAAACCCGGCGGGCCCTGACAGTGTTCATAAAAAAGACAGCGGGAAAAACCCCTGATAGCTTTTAAAATAATAAAACAGAAACTATTCTACGTCACCCCGGCCCTGAGCCGGGGTCTTTTTTAAAAAAAATAATGTAAAGGATGCCCCGATGCATCGGGGCATGACAGTCAGTACTTTTGAACAGATTTACATTTAAGTTGTTGTTAAGGTAACGCGGTGGCAAAGTATTTGTCGTAAATTGTACACCCATGAGAGGATTTCATTTTACAAAATTTGATCCCGGCACTGAGGGAAAGAGCCGTTTTGAACAACTGCTTGACCTTTTTATGCAATTACTTACTTACACAAGCGGAGATGTGGCAGAAGCTATGCAATGGATGAATGAACTGGATAAAAAATATCAACTGACCGATGATGAATACGGCATGGGAGATTTTATTGATGAGCTGAAAGAAAAAGGATATATCACGGATGATAATCAGCCGGGACAAATAAAAATAACACCCAAAACTGAGCAGGGAATAAGAAAAAGAAGCCTGGAAGAAATTTTCGGCAAACTAAAAAAAACAAAACAGGGCGATCATCATAGCTTCAAGCCGGGGCAGGGTGATGAACAAAATCCGGAAACAAGACAGTTCCAGTTTGGTGATATGCTGGAGCAGATCGATTTTACCGAAAGCATCCGCAATGCACAGATCAATCATGGCATTGATAGTTTCCGGATGCAGGAAGATGACCTGAGTATAAGGGAAACAGATTTCAAAGCACAAACATCCACCGTACTAATGATTGATATCTCCCACTCTATGATCTTGTATGGAGAGGACCGGATCACCCCCGCCAAAAAAGTAGCGATGGCGTTGAGTGAACTGATACAAACAAAATATCCGAAGGATACATTGGATATTGTTGTGTTTGGCAATGATGCCTGGCCGATCGAAGTAAAAGACCTTCCCTATTTGCAGGTAGGGCCTTATCATACCAACACCGTTGCCGGATTAGAACTTGCAATGGATATTTTACGCAGAAGAAAAAATCCGAACAAGCAGATATTCATGATCACTGATGGCAAGCCAACCTGTTTGAAGATCGGGAAACGGTATTATAAAAACAGTTTTGGGTTGGACCGGAAAGTGGTGAACCGTTGCATTAACCTGGCGGCACAATGCAAGAAATTGAAAATACCTATCACGACATTCATGATCGCCACCGATCCCTATTTGCAAAGATTTGTGCAGGAGTTTACAGAAACTAATAATGGAAAGGCATTTTTTGCATCGTTGGATAAACTCGGTGCTTTTATATTTAAAGATTTTGAGAGTGGAAAGAGGAAAACTGTTTATTGAAACACAAGTTCTTCACTTTAATTATTTCACGCAACGGTCGCAAAGGAAATGCGAACAGAACCTTGAAGAGCCCCGAAGGGGCGTCATATCAATAGCACCGGGTGTGAACCCGGTGCGAAAAAGTCGAAAGTTCAGAGAGCCCCGTAGGGGTGATATATTTGTTGAGTAGAATTGTTGCAGTACAAGAGTGCGACGCAACAGACGATGCCATGAAAAACTGAAGCTGGAAAAATAATAATAAAAACCTGAGGAGATTGCTTCGGCTTCGCCTCGCAAGACAAAATATGAACATCCAAAAAATAAAAACCCTCGGCGAACTGAAAGCCAGCGGCTATCAACCCAGGAGTATCAAAGAAGAGATACGCCAAAACCTTATTGCTAAACTAAAAAATAAGGAAACTACCTTCCCCCGTATTGTGGGTTATGAAGACAGTGTGATACCTGATGTGGAAAGGGCCCTGCTCAGCAAACACAATATTTTATTTCTCGGCCTTCGTGGTCAGGCCAAAACAAGAATGGCGAGGCAAATGACCGAACTGCTGGATGAATATATTCCCTCTGTGGCCGGCAGTGAGATCAACGATGATCCCATTAACCCTGTTTCAAGATTTGCACAGGAAGAGATAGCCACGCATGGCGATGAGACACCCATTCACTGGATACACCGTAGTGAAAGATATGGCGAAAAACTGGCAACGCCTGATGTGAGTGTTGCCGATCTGATCGGCGATGTTGATCCCATCAAAGCAGCTAATCTGAAATTAAGTTTTGCTGATGAAAGAGTGATCCACTACGGCATTATTCCACGAAGTAATCGCGGAATTTTTGTTATCAATGAACTACCCGACCTGCAGGCAAGGATACAGGTGGCCCTGTTCAATATCCTGGAAGAAGGCGATGTGCAGATACGTGGTTTTAAATTGCGATTGATCCTTGACATTCTCTTTGTATTTACCGCCAACCCGGAAGATTATACCAACAGGGGTTCCATTGTTACTCCTTTAAAAGACAGGATAGAAAGCCAGATACTGACGCATTATCCCAAATCATTAGAACATGCCCTTGAAATAACGGAGCAGGAATCTGAACTGGCGGAGGAACAAAAAGAAAAAGTAAAAGTGAGTGACCTGATCAAAAGATTAATTGAACAGGTGTCATTTGAAGCAAGAAGCAGTGAGCTGGTAGATAAAAAAAGCGGGGTCAGCGCTAGGCTTACCATTTCTGCTTTTGAAAATGCGGTCAGCGCTGCAGAAAGAAGGGCTATTATCAACAATGAAAAACAAACACAGGTATGGATGAGTGACCTGGTGGGCATTATCCCTTCCATTACCGGTAAAGTGGAACTGGTATATGAAGGAGAACAGGAAGGCCCTTACCAGGTAGCAATGAACCTGGTGGACAAAGCCATTCGCACACAGTTTGTGCAATACTTTCCCAATCCTGATGCTATGAAGAAAAGGCTGAGGCCAAAGGCAGAGGGTGAAGCAAAGGAAGAAAATCCATACAGGGCTATAACAAGCTGGTTTGACAAAGGGAATCATATAAACATCTCCTTCAATACTTCAGATAAAGACAAAGTATTACTGTTATATAAAGTCGATGGATTACATGCACTCGTAAAAAAATATTTTCCAAAAGCAAATGAAGAACAATCTGCCCTGCTGATGGAATTCGTGTTACATGGCCTTGCTTCCTATTCCCTTATCAGTAAAAAAATATTTGAGAACAAAATTGAGTTCAAAGACCTGGTGGGAAGCATGATGAGTTTTGGGGAAAAGGATTATGAGTTTGATGAAGAAGCATAAAATTTTTTATTTGATAATATTTCAGCAAGTGATTATATTTAACAAAACTAACTGAAATGAAAAAACTAATTATTTGGTCTGTGTTATGTTGCCTGCTTACCACTCCATTGATTTCTGCAGTTGTTTATTCACCATCAGTTACTGCAGCGGCAGACAGGCCTGTTCCCAATGATGTATTACTGAAAAAGATCTCTTCGCTGAAAATAAAAGACCTGCAAAGGCTTACCGGAAAAAAACTAACTTTAAAAGAAAAAATTGCTTTTCTCATACTAAAAAAAAGGCTGAAACATAAGACCGGCGACAATCAAAGCAAGGGCCAAACAGCATTAATCTTTGGTATTGGAGCAATAGCATTATTTATTATCGGTCTTTTTGTTCCGTTTGTTATTTTGGGGTCATTAGTTTCATCAATTCTTGCCATAGTTGTAGGAACTGTGGCCCGGAAAAAAGACCGTTCAGACAATAATGCATTAGTCGGTAAACTATTAGGCTGGATTACTCTCGGTCTGATCGCTTTATTATTTATTCTGGCTGTGATAATTATTACATCGTCGAGCTTCTGGATTTAAACATGGTTAAATAAGGTTGACCTCCCTTTCCAATGTCACGCCGAACTTTTCCCTCACACTAAGGAGAATTTTTTCACTGAGGTCATAGATCTCTTTTCCTGTTGCATTACCATAATTCACCAGCACCAATGCCTGTTTACTGTGGCAACCAGCATCGCCCCTTCTGAATCCTTTCCACCCGCATTGTTCAATCAACCAGGCTGCGGCCAGTTTCACTGTACCATCAGCATTCACGTGGCCAATGATATTTTGAAATTTGGAATTTAGATTTTGGAATTTTTCTTTTGAAACAGATGGATTCTTGAAAAAACTTCCGGCATTGCCGATCTCTTTCGGGTCGGGTAGTTTAGTTGTCCTGATATGAATAACAGCATCGGATATAGCTTTGATCGATAGTTCCTTTACACCCATTTTTTCCAGTTCCTGTTCAATAGCACCATAACTGGTATGAAAAACCGGGTGTTTCTTTAATCGTAATGTTACATTCAGGATAACAAACTGATCCTTGAATTTATTTTTAAACACACTTTCCCGGTAACCAAACTCACAATCTGCTGCAGTGAATGTCACCAGTTTCTTTTCTTTCAGGTGAAAAGCCTCGAGACTCAGGAATACACTGCTCAATTCTACACCATAAGCGCCGATATTCTGCATTGGTGATGCCCCTACGCATCCGGGAATAAGCGAAAGATTCTCCACTCCTGCCCAATTATGATTGATACAATGCATAACAAAGGAATGCCAGCTCTCCCCTGCCCCCGCTTTTACATACACATATTCCGGTTCTTCATGCACTACTTTTATTCCGGTTATTTCATTTTTCAGGACCAGCCCATCGTAATCTTTAGTGAAAAGGATATTGCTGCCTCCTCCAAGGATGAGAGTGCTGAGTGCTGAATGGTGAGTGGTGAGTTCTTCTAATTCGTCAGTATCTTTAAAGCTGGCAAAATACCGGGCTTTTGCATCTATCCCGAAAGTATTGTATGGGCGCAGGGAAATATGCTGATCCGGTGGAATCATGGGTGCAATGTAAAAAGGAAATAATAAAAAAGCTAAGTCATTTTTTTATAGGTAAATTCCTTTTATCTTCATTTCCGTTTTAATTACCTTCATCTCCGTTTTAACCACACAACCCGGATGAAATACCTTATCAGCATATTCCTGCTATGCATTTTTGCCCCGGTAGTAAATGCCCAGGAAAATAATCCCTTAATCAATTCAGGCGAACTGATTGATAAAGGTATTAACCTTCATAATGAAGGCAAATACAAGGAATCAATAGAATTATATAAAAAGATCACCCGGGGTGATACAAGCTACTACCGGGCCATTTATGAAATGGCTTTCAGCCAGATGCTCGACAGCCAGTTTGCTGCCTCAAAACAAACCTGTGAGACAGGATTTGCTGAACCCAATGAGTATTGGCCCGATCTTTACACACTTTATGGTAATTTAACTGATGATATGGGCGATCCGCAAAGGGCGCTGCTCATCTATGATACAGCTATTCGTCTTTATCCTGCTTTTACGGATCTTTACCTGAACAAAGGCACTACCCTTCTAAAGCTGAACCGGTATGCTGACGCTGAAGAAGTATTTAAACAATGTCTGCTGATAAATCCTTTCCTGGCAAGTTCGCATTATAAGATTGGTGAATGTGCCTTGATGCAGGGCCGGGTCATACAGGCTTTCCTGAGTTATATCAATTACCTTTTATTACAGCCTGCCGGCCGGTACCAGCCCAATTGTATCAAAGCATTAGGTTCCATCTGTAAGGCGGGTGATAATATAAAAGAACTGATCGAAAAAAGGACCGGTGACCAGACAGATAATTTTTTGACCATCGAAAAGATAATCTTATCAAAAATTGCTTTAGACAAACAATATAAACCGCTGCTGAAATTAGATGACCCCATATCAAGACAAATACAGGTATTATTTGAAAAACTTGAATATGACGAAAAGGATCCTGATTTCTGGATGCAGTATTATGTACCCTTGTTCAAAAAGTTTTTCACTGAAAAAAAATTCGAGCCTTTTATTAACCGTCTTTTTGCCAATGTTAAGATCGAGGTAATACAGGATTATGTTAAAAAGAAAGAAAAAGTCATCCTGGAAGTGGTAGATGAAACCGTTGCATATTACAACCAGGTCAAGGCTACCCGTGAAGTGAATTATGCCGTAAGGAAAGACATGAATGCTTTATATCATTATGCCGAAGGGAAGTCGTTTGGCAAAGGCAATACTAAAGATAACAATGAAACACTTACCGGCAACTGGGAATTTTATTACAGCCCGGGCAATCTCCGCAGCAAAGGAAGCTATAATGATAAAGGAGAGAAAAACGGGCCCTGGCAATATTATCACTTCAATGGTTTGCTGAAAGGCAAACAGACATTTAAAGACAACAAACAGGAAGGGGAAGAGATTTTTTATTTTGATAACGGAGCATTGTCGAGCTCGGCCACTTTTAAAAATGGTGAGGAAGATGGTGAATCCAGGAGCAATTACCGGATTGGCATCCCACACACAATAATTCATTTTAAAATGGGAAAAATGAATGGTGAACGAAGGGTGTATTACAGTAATGGCAATTTGCAGACCCTTGAAAATTATAAAGAAGATTCATTAGATGGTTCGTTTAAAACTTTTTATAAAACAGGCCCGCTTGAATCGCAGGGTAATTATAATAACGGCAACCTCGATGGATCATACAAAGCCTACCACGCAAGCGGGAAATTGTTTATGGACTGTATCTACAGTGAAGGCAAACTAAAGGGAGCCTTGAAGCAATATCATGAAAATGATAAACTTAAAATACAGGAAACTTTTTCAGATGGATTAGTAGACGGGGAATATGCAGAATACCATGACAACGGAAAGTTATTTTACAAATGCAATTACAAAAAAGGTAAAATTTCGGGAGATGTCGAATATTTTGATAGTGATGGTAAGCGATACTCTGTTTATACTTTTGACAATGATATTGTAAAAACGGCCAGGTTTTTTGACAAATCAGGAAAAGAGATTGGCAGTTCTGAAAGAAAATCAAAAAAGCTTGACCTTACTACTTATCATCCCGATGGATTCAGGCTTTCGCAGGCTGTTTACAACGACAAAGGAGAAATAATAGGTCCGGAAACTTATTACTACCGTTCAGGAAAGCCCAGCAGTGAAAAAATGTATGAAGATGGTCAACTGGAGGGCCCCGGTTTCAACTATTACCCGAACGGGAACAAACAGGTAAGCACTAATTATAAAGGAGGAGAGAAACATGGCTACGAAAAGTTCTGGTACAATCATGGCCAGTTACAGGAGGAAGGCTGGTACCAGAACGGCATGATGGAAGGAATTTGGTTTAGCTATGATGAAACAGGCAATCGCAGCTTTGTTACAGAATACCTGAATAATGATATAAATGGTTACAAAGAGGAATATTTCCCCAACGGTAAAAAAAATAATGAAACCAAATACAACCTCGGATGGATTGAAGAATTTGTTCAGTTTGATACGACCGGCAAAGAGATCAACAGGGTTATTATCAATAATGGAAATGGTAAATACAAAGTCGTTTTTTTCAATGGAAAAACGTTCGGGGAAGGAACATATGCTGATGGCGAACTGAATGGACCCTACAAATTCAATTTCTTCGACGGGAAACTGAATACAGAACAGTTTTACAACAGAGGTGAGCTCGATAGCATATACCGCAATTATTATTACGGTGGCCAGCTTGCTTCAGAAGGCCGGTTCCGGTTGGGTAAAAAAACGGGTGAATGGAAAAGTTATTTCGCCAGCGGCAAATTAAATTCAGCAGAAAAATATTTTAATGGAGAATTAACGGGAAAGAATATTTATTATTTCGAA
>JBGPKR010000162.1:0-8172 GCA_041486045.1 Chitinophagaceae bacterium
GAAGTCAGTGCAATAGAAAGGATATACTCCTACTTTCTCCGGTGTCCATTTCAGTGTTTGTGTTTCGCCCGGCATGATCAGCAATTCTCCGTTATTGGCTCCCTTGATGGCAAAGCCATGCGGAATGTCCCAGTCCTGTTCCAGGTTGGTAACATGGAAATACACCACGTCACCCATTTTCACACCTTCAATATTATCCGGGGTAAAGTGTGAACGGATAGAAGTCATATAAACATGTATTTCATTTCCTTTCCGTTCTACTCTCGCAAACTTATCGCTAAGAGTAGCATATGGATTTTTATTGTCTTCAGTTTTATAGATCTTCTGACTGTTCTTCATGATCAGGTCTGCCGGGATTGCTTCTGCATAATGCGGTTCACCAATGGTGGGGAAATCGAGCAGCAGTTTCATTTTTTCACCACTTATATCATACAACTGTGCACTTTGGGCAAGTTCCGGGCCGGTAGGCAGGTAGCGGTCCTTGGTGATCTTATTATAAGCAATGACATATTTGCCCCAGGGTTTCCTGGTGGGGCCTCCGGGAACACTGAGGTGGCCGATAGAATAATACGTAGGAACCCGGTCAAGCACCTGCAGTGATTCCACGTTCCATTTTACGATCTCAGATGAAACAAAGAAAGAGGTGTAAGCATTTCCTTTATCATCAAATTCAGTATGCAAAGGTCCAAGACCTGGTTTTTTTACTTCACCATGTAATACGGCTTCATATTTCAACACGGGTATGCCCTCATAATCGCCATCATAATTTTTATCAGCAATTGCTTTTTGTATTTTAGTAAAAGAAAATACCGGGATTATTGCTGCCAGTTTCCCGCTGCCCACAATATATTCCCCGGTAGGATCGGTATCACAACCATGAGGAGATTTAGGGCAGGGCATGAAGTACACCATATCCGGACATTCCTTCGGATCCAGCATCATTACTTCTTTTTCCAATGTAGAAGTCGCCATATGTTTTTGCTCATCATATTTATTGTGAGCATAACTGACTGATTTTTTCTGACCCTTTCCTGCTGCCAGGTATTCTTCAGCTTTTTTCCAGTTTACACAAAGAATAAAGTCTTTGTCTTTTTGACTGGCATTTACTTCCAGGAATGTATTAGCCCTTTCCGAATTGTAACAGCTAAAGAAAAACCAACCGTGAGATTTGCCTTTGCCTGCACGGGCCAGGTCAAAGTTTACACCCGGGAGCAGGATCTGGAAATTAATTTTCATGTTACCAGTTATCTTATCAACAGCAATAAAACTTAAAGTTCCCCTGAAATTTTGTTTATAGGTGTTGATGGGTACATCGCCATTGCTGTTATCCATTGGTATCGAAAACCGGGTGCCTGCAACAACATATTCAGAATTTTCTGTAATAAAAGGAGAGGAGTGATTACCGGCGCTGTTAGGTATTTCAATGATCTCGGCTGTCCGGAATGTTTTCAGGTCAATTCTGGCAATACGCGGCGTGTTGTTTCCATTCCCGAATACCCACCGGCCATCCTGGATACCATCGGTTTCAGATAAAGCAATATGGTGAAGATCATCCCAGGGAATGAAACCATGTGAAGTGTTCAGCATGGCTTTGGTCTCTTCACTATACCCATATCCTTTTTCCGGGTCAACGGAGAAAACGGGAATAACGCGTAACAGGCGGCCGGAGGGCAACCCATATACGGCCATTTGCCCGCTAAAACCGCCGGAAACAAAATCGTAGAACTCATCATATTTTCCGGGAGCCACGTAAACTTTGGAAGCGGCATTTCCGCTTATAGCGGATCCGGCGCCTTTTGGTTTGCAACTCTGTAGAAAAAGCGAACCAACCAGTAAAAGACTAACCACGGGCATTATTTTTTGAAACAAGTATTTCATAAAAAGTATTTATGGTGAAGGAATAATTTTTGTTCTCGTGGTTGGTTCTTGTTTGGTCTTGTGCGTTGACAAGTCCCGCATCAGCGGGATTTGGAGGGGGCCTTATTTTTCACCATCATTGCTCCGCTGAAACTCAAGTACTTTCCGGGCATCTTCTATCATCAGGTTTTGATTAGGCATCCTCACCATACATAACTCAAGCAGTTTTTGTGCTTCAGGATCTGTTTCCAGCATCATATCTACATTGGTGATCATATTGAGTATCCAGGTTGGAGTTCTTCGCTTGGTAACATCCTTCCAGCCCGGGCCCACTAATTTTACATCGGTCAGGTTATGACAGGAATGGCATTTCAAATCATAAATAGCCTTACCCCCGCTAACCATTGCAGTATCCAACGGGTTTGTTAATTTAATTTCACCTTCTTTGATTTCAGTGCCGTGTGTTTCAGGTTTATTCTCTGAAAGCTTCTGGATATCAATGGGCTTCTCATCTTTTTTTACGCCTTCTTTACATGCTAAAACAAAAAGGCTGCCGGTAAAAAGAACCGCAGCAATTACGATAGTGGTTTTCATTTTTTAATTTATTTTAATTAGAAATACAAACAATCCTCCCAAAGGTATGATTTGCAGACTTCCTGAAAAGAGACATGGCTGTCTTTTATGGCCCAAAAGTATTTGAGGAGTCTTTCACCTGTCATGACCATCATCAAAGGATGAACTGATATTCATCAGGCCAATTCTGATGGTATATCGGTTTGTTTGCGGATGTTTTTTTCAAAATCTTTTGGCTATGCCCTGAGGGGAGTGCTCTATGTAGCCCTGGTCAGTGAAGAAAACCGGAGGGTCCAGGCGGATGAAATAGCCAAACGACTTGCCGTACCCAAACATTTTTTAGCCAAGATCATGAACCGGGTAGTAAAGGAAGGCATCCTGGATTCCACCAAAGGACCATATGGCGGTTTTTCCGTTAACGGGGAAACACTTTCTTCACCATTGATCAGGTTATTGAGAATTACAGATGGCATGGAACAATTTAATACCTGTGTACTGAAACTGCGGAAGTGTAATAAGATCAATCCCTGTCCGCTGCATTTTCTGATGGTGAAAAACAGGGATGACCTGCTGAAGAATTTTTCACAGACTACTATAGCTGATCTGCTGAGCCAGGAAAATAAAATAGGGATACAGAGTATCGCTACCGTTTAAAAAAAGATAATTATTGCCGGGATGACGAAAGTCAGCCCGGGGGTCATATTGTTTTATCTACTTTGCCGCTGTATCATCAATTTGACAAAGTGGGAGGGGAAGTTTTATGTTTTTGAAATCTTACCAGATAGAGCCAGGGTCTTTTGTAACAGAAATCGTTACGCATGATTACCGTACCGCAGAGGTTTTCCGGAAGTATGGGATCGAATACTGCTGCGGCGGCAAGTGGCCGCTGGAAATGGTCTGCCAAATAAAAAATATTAATATAAAGATACTGACCAAAGAATTGGAAGATGCTACCCGTACCGTACAGGTGCCCAATTCGCTTCCTTTCAATGAATGGGATATTGATTTCCTGGCTGATTATATTGTGCATGTTCACCATCATTACCTGAAAAAACAACTGCCGGAAATCAAAACCCTGCTGTTGAAATTTGCTGACGAGCACAGAAAAAAATATTCGTATATAGCTGAACTGGAGAAAACATTCCTGAGATTATACAATGAATTGCTTCCTCACCTGCAGCAGGAAGAAGAAATTATTTTTCCATATATCCGCCAGATAACTCATGCCTTTGATAGTCGTGAATCATATGCCAGCCTGCTGGTAAGAACCCTTCGCAAGCCCGTAGAAGAAGTAATGAATCATGAACATACATCAGTTATAAGAGCCGCAAAAAAAATGAGGGAACTCACCCATGATTATACAGCACCGGCACAAGCCTGCGTAAGCCATAAAGTTGTATTCTTAAAACTGAAAGAGCTTGACAATGACCTGATGCAGCATATGCACCTCGAAAACAATATCCTCTTTCCAAGAGCTATTGAAATGGAAAAAATCCTGCTCAGCAAGACCAGCTGAATGATTTCACTGGTATAATATTTTTTCGCTTGCCGTTGTTTCAGTAATTTGAAGTTTTTTACAGCTTTGATATGATTGATGCAACGCATATAATTTCTTTGTTTGAAAATGCCACGGAAGGGATTATCCTGACCAATAGCGCCGGTAATATCATACTGGTGAACCCGGCAGCAGAAAGAATGTTTGGTTATTTGAAAGAAGAAATAACAGGTAAGCCGATTGAAATACTGATTCCGGACAAGTATAAACATCATCATCATCAATTAAGGGAGGGATTTTATCATCAACCATCCAACCGGGGTATGGGGCGGGGCCGTGACCTGTATGCCAGGAAAAAGGATGGTTCCGGAATGCCCGTGGAGGTGAGCCTGAGCCATTACAAGCGGGACGGGGAATTATTTGTAATAGCCTTTATTATTGATATTACGAGGCGAAAAGAGATAGAAAATGACATGCTGAAACAGAAGACGGAGCTGGAAAAGATTACAGATAAAATAAGACAGCTTAACGCCAATCTTGAAGTGAAAGTGGAAGAGAGAACATTGATATTAAAAGAAGCCCTGCAAAAGCTGGAGCAATCGCAGGAGGAACTTAGCGAAGCGCTGGATAAAGAACGGCAACTGAATGAAATTAAGAGCCGCTTTGTTTCCATGGCATCTCATGAATTCAGGACCCCGTTAAGTACTGTGCTTTCTTCTGCTTCTTTATTGTCAAAATATTCAGCACCGGATGACCAGGGGAAAAGGGATAAGCATATTCAGCGGATAAAAAATTCTGTCAATCACCTGAATGATATCCTCGAAGATTTCCTTTCATTAGGTAAGCTCAATGAGGGCAAAGTGGAAAAGAACATGGTTGAAGTCAATCTGAAGGAAGCGCTTGCAGATACCATTGAAGAAATGAAAGGAATTCTGAAAAAGGGCCAGCGTTTTGAGCTTTATTGCAACAGCGATTGCATTGCTTATACTGACAAAAAACTTTTCAAAAATATCCTGATCAATCTTATCGGCAATGCTATAAAGTTTTCAGATGAAGAAAAAATGATTTCCGTAAAAGGTAGAACCGCAGGCGACAAAGCTTTAATTTCGGTGACCGACCAGGGCATTGGCATTTCTGAGGATGACCAGCTGCATCTTTTTTCCAGTTTTTTCCGTGGTGGTAATGCCACGAATATACAGGGGACTGGTATGGGTTTACATATTGTAAGGAGGTATGTTGAAATACTGGGGGGGCAGATACAAATACAAAGTAAATTAAATCAAGGGACAACTGTTACCTTTGCAATTCCTGCAAACTTACCTTAATCATGAAATCTGTATTAGTAATTGATGATAACCCCGATATCAGGGACAATACTGCGGAGATATTAGAACTGGCAGGGTATAAAACATTTACGGCTGAGAACGGTAAACGGGGTGTGGAAATGGCACAAAAAGAAAGACCCGATGTTATTGTATGCGATATAATGATGCCTGAGCTGGATGGCTACGGTGTTCTGCACCTGTTGCGGAAGAATGAAGAAACACAGGGTATCCCCTTTGTATTTCTTACCGCCAAAACAGAGAGAAGTGATTTCAGGAAAGGAATGGAAATGGGCGCCGACGATTATATTACCAAACCTTTTGAGGATATTGAACTCCTGAATGCTATAGAAGTGAGGTTGAAGAAAGCAGCCATAATGGATAACAAGTATGCTGCTTCGCAAAACGGGATCAACCAGTTCATTAAAGATGTAAAATCTTCCGGGCTGTTGAACCAGTTGTCCGATCAGTATGATGTGGAAAATTACAGCAAAAAGCAAACGCTTTACCAGGAAGGCAAAAGACCCCGTTATTTATATTACCTGGTAAAAGGGAAAGTAAAAGGATTTAAAACCCATGAGGACGGAAAGGAATACATAACCGACCTGTTTACCAGCGGAGATTTTATTGGCTACCCGGCCCTGATAGAAGATAAAAATTACGACGATTCCGCCGTTGTGCTGGAGGATGCTGAGGTCATGCAGATACCCAAAGAAGATTTTTTACACATGATGTACGGTAACATGGATATAGCCGTAAAGTTTATCCGTATCATTACGCAGAATGTAAAGGAAAAAGAAGAACGGTTGCTGAATCTTGCCTACAGCTCCCTTCGGAAAAGAGTGGCTAAGGCGCTGGTGGATATACAGCAAAAATTTAATGCTGAAAATCAAAATAATCCACTGGAAATTTCAAGAGAAGACTTTGCCCATTATGTGGGCACAGCTACTGAATCCCTGATCAGGACACTCAGTGATTTTAAAGCAGAAAAACTGATCGAGATAAAAGACGGAAAAATTTCCATTATCAACCTGGAGAAGTTAAAGAACCTGCTCTACTAATGACCCGCATCACGGTTTAAATCAAAATCTTCCGGCTTGCCTTTTGTGTTTTTAAAGGTAGAAATTTCCCGGCCATGATCATTCTGTTGTTGTAATGTCCAGTTGTCTGTCATGGTGGTTTCAAGCCAGAGGTTCCCGGATTTGCGGAACACCTGAGCTGCCAGGCTGAACTGGTCCTTAAAAATTTTTTCCAGGTCCTTAACTTTCATTTCTTCGGCAATCTCAATATCACCGTCTGTAATTGCCAGTTGACCATCCCCGATCTTACGGTGTGAAGGAATAATCTGGTGTGCCATAAAATCTGAACGGGAAAATGACCGGGTATTGAAAAATTCAATTTTTAAAAAAGGAAATGTTTCATTGAATTCTTTCTGAATATCACTGATAAGACGACTGGGAGCAATGTGCAAATACATAGTTTCTGGGTTAGTAAACATAAATAGTGGTTATTCCGGATAGTTTATCTGTTTTTCCTCTTGGAATCCTGATGATCAGTTCCCCGTCCTTGTACCGGGCACTTGCATGCAGTGCAGCTGCGTCATCCGGCAGGGAAAAGGTCCTCTTCCAGCGGGTATAATTATATTCACAACGGTCATGCGTGCAGCTTTCCTGTGATGCTTCCTTTGCTGCCGCGATTATGATGATGTCCTTTTCAATCATTACCTGTAAGTTCTTTCGTTGAAACCCCGGGGCAGCAATGGTAAGGATATATTCATGATCGGTTTCGTCCACATTGGCAGCTGGTGTTAGCATAACCCTCTTGCGGCGATTTGTTATGCTCTCTTCACTGTTCCTGAACAGGTTTTTTTTAAAAGTATTCTTTGTTTTTATTTCACCCTGTACCATAATAATTCTCCTTATGACATAACGAATCTATACCTCTTCATTGCCGGAATAGATGATAATAGTAATGTTACAAGGTGATTTTCATCAACTGTGGTCATTCATCCCAAAAACCATCGAGATTTCTTCTTTCCTTTTTGGTTGGACGGCCGATCTTGCTTTGCCGCTTGCCGCTGTAAAAGCTGGCAGACTGGAATTGCAGGCGTTGTACTTCTTCTTCAGGAGTGATATCTATATAATATGTAATGGCTTCTGCATGAGCGACCCTTTTTGCCAGCAGGCCGGATACTTTTATCCGCCATCGTTTGGCTTCAGTCTTTACTTCATACTCATCACCAATAGTCACATTTTTTGATGCTTTGGCCTGTGACCGGGCAAATTTCACTTTACCCGCATCACAGGCAGCAGTGGCTAAACTTCTTGTTTTAAAAAGACGGATGGCCCAGAGCCATTTGTCAAGGCGGAGTTTTTCTTTAACTGCAGTCATTAATATTTTTGTTTTTTTCTTAATTTCTTTAAAGTTTCCACCAGCTTTAGATAAGGCCAGGGGGAAAAGACGAATTCTTTTTCGGGATAAGAACTAAGATCGCGGAAGGGGAGGAAGTCGGCGGTGACTAGGCTGAAGAAATAAATTTTATGTTCGGGACCCATTTCATTCTTATCATCCAGTTCACGGATATTATCAAATTTCTTCAGGATAAACTGCATGACGGTTTTTTCATTTTCATTAAGGTTGCCATTTATTTCAATATCTTTGATGGTGCCCGAATCTCCTAATGTAAAAATAACTTCTCCCTTGTATAATTTTATGGAATCCCTGAATCGATTCGTTATTGAGGGAGCATTTAATGTTCTGAGAATTCCGACCATAGATCCGCTGCTTGTGTCTTCGATATGATAACCGGAAATCTCGCCAGTTTGCAAGTACGTTTCCAAGTCTGAATCAGTTCTGAAGGATAAGGGATCCCTGTCAAATTCTTCTGTTATTTTCAATTGAAAATTATTCCAGACATAAAAATCA
>JBGPKR010000163.1:0-8078 GCA_041486045.1 Chitinophagaceae bacterium
TCCTTTTTTAACAGAAGCCGGTTCAAAGACAAATTTTATATTATGCTTGCCGGCAGGTACTGATAAACCACGCAAAATGTAATTTGTATTGCAGTAGTCTGTTTTCTTTCCGTCTAGATAAGCGTTCCACCCGGCAGGGTAATATGTCTCGCTGAATATGGCAAATTGGGGGCCGTTGCCATTGGCTTCATATTCTATCGCATCATTATCAAATTTTATCATTTTAATGGAGGAAACAGAATCCCACTGAGGTTGCACTACATTTTTACTGAATGTCTTTTCAACGATAGCTGTATCTTTTAAATTGGTAATACCAAGGGCCTGTATCGCTTCTACCCGGTTCTCTACCAATTTAACGTTTTTCACCAACCAGCAGGGTCCAAAAGCATCCCTGTTTGGAATTAATCCCGACTGCCCGGATTGCGGATCCTGGACGATAATATATTTTGTGTTCAGCATATTCAGTACGGCCTGGGTTGGCATGTTGGAAAGATATTTTTCTATCACATCCTGGTAAATGCGCAGCTTGGCAGGGTGATAACCTCCCACTGACTTATGAAAATAAGAAGTGCGTGATTCGGCATAGGTATCTCCTGCCATATTAAAGACCCTGTAATTGGCATCTTTGTCCTGTAATATTTGCTGGTCAATTGTGGATGGAGTAAAGTTGGCGCCGGTTATTTCATCTTTTGATACATAATGATCGCTATTCAGATATTCATTGTCAACGATCAGTAAATCCAAACTGGTGGCAGCAAGAAAGATCAAAGCAACTACAAGGGGTTTAATGATGTTTCTGATATACATGTACAATACCCCAAGCACAAGAATGATGAATCCGATCGTTCTGAGAACTTGTCCACCAAACATTGCTTTGCGGTCTGCTTTTATTCCTGAAAGGATCAGGCGGCCTGCTTCGTCAGAGCCACTGTTATCCCATTTATTTCCCAGGATCAATTTGTCAATACCGGATGAATAATCCATGACCACATACATGACCAGGAGCAATGCCGTCAACCCGCCCATAGCAAATAATATTTTCTTAAAATCTGCCTTCAGTAATTCACGGCTATTATCCCTGAATAATAAATATTGAAGTCCGAGTACCGCCATGATGGGAAAGGTGAACTGTGTTATGACCATCGTCATGGATGGCGCCCTGAATTTGTTATATAATGGAAGATTATTGAATAGAAATGTATTGAAACCGGGCAGGTATCTTCCCCATGCCATCAGGATGGCTAAAACAGATATAGCCAATAATCCCCAGCGAAGTGGTTTTTTATACAAAACAAAACCAATTAAGGCCAATAAACAAACAATGACACCCAGGTAAGGCGGACCGGAAGTAGAAGGTTCAATGCCGCCCCAGTATTTTGGAAGGCCGGAGACAATTTGCAGTGCATTGTTTTCAGGAATACCCCGCTTTACCAGTTTGTCAAACACTTTGGAATTTTCATCAAAGACCTTACCCGAATTACCGCCAAATGCATTGGGCATCAGGGCAACCGTGGCTTCCGCCTTGCCTAAACTGTATTGAAATGCATAACTGGTGTCGAGTCCTTTGGTTTTTACAGCTGTTACTTTATCTCCGTCAATAGCTATGTCCTTGCCACCCCGCATAGTGAATTTTGCGTATTCTTTAGTTGTTAAAAGTGATAAAGCATTTCCGGCCAGGCCGGTCACAGCCGCCACAGCTGTTATTCCGCCAGCGATCGCAATATGTTTCCAGTCTTTCTGACGTATCCAGATAAAGAGGTAGCTGATAGTAACAGCAGCAGCTACGAGGAAAAAATAGAAACTTATTTGCGGATGATTAACACCTATTTCCAGGTAGGCTCCCATGGAAGTAAGGGCAAGACCCAGCCAGTATTTTTTTTCAAAAGTAGAAATGAGACCTGCCAGGGCCAATGGCATGAAAGCAATAGCCAGCATTTTGGACTCATGTCCTGCTCCGATTATAACAGGATTGTAGGTCGCAAAAGCATAAGCCAATGCGCCAAAGACAGCAACCACCGGTCTTGTCCTGAAAGCAAGGCAAAGTATATAAAAACAGATACAGGCTAAGAAGAAAAAGTTGATCGGCTTGGGCATACCGAGTGAAAATAACTTCACCATATCCGGTAAAATGCTTTTGCCTTCCATCGCCACCTGGTAATTAGGCATTCCGCTGAAAAGATTCGGGTTCCATAAGGGGAAATGACCATTCTTTTCTTTGTACTCAAATGAGTTTTGGGCCATCCCTTTCCAGCCGATGATATCATGCTGGTTCAGCACATTTCCATCCAGGACGGGTTTGCAAAAAAGAACGGAAACAACCAGGAAGACGACCAAAGCGATAACATGCGGGAGTATTTTTTTCAGCATCGGATTCTGCATACAAATTCAATATTAAGCTGACAAAATAATGCTATTTTAGACTAAAATCCCGATGCGCTGGCTTTTATTTTTGTCAAGACTGGCTTTTATCTGCGGTTTGTTTTTTGTCCTCTCTTTTACCCTATTGATAAAAAAATGGGTGAATAGCCCGGAGCTTGAATCCACCATCATTACCATTGGTTATGTAATGGGTATGATCATTCTGCCGGCCACAAACCTTTGCTACCTGGCCGTGCTGATCATTAAAAAGAAACTCAGGGAATATGTGCCGCTGTGGCTTATCCTTGCCAATGCTCTATTTTTATTATTCCTGATCTATTTTATATTTTACCTCAATGATCCATACTATCATCAAAAATAAACCTGCCAAATTATTTATCGGCATTACGGCTTTTTTTGTTGCCAATGCATTGATCGCTGAATGTATCGGCGGTAAAATTTTTTCACTGGAAAAAGTCTTTGGATTTCATCCGGCCAATATCACTTTGTTCGGGCAAAGCGGTTTGTCATTCACATTGACCTGCGGGGTACTTTTATGGCCGCTGGAGTTCGTCATTACTGATATAGTGAATGAATACTATGGTCCAAAAGCAGTAAGGCGGATAAGCTATACAGCCGTCATCCTGATCTCTTATGCTTTCCTGATGTTTTATGCAAGTATGCATGCGCCTCCGGCTGACTGGTGGATTGCTTCCAAAGCTGATAAAGGTATCCCGGATATGCAGGCAGCTTATAGCGGTATCTTCGGCCAGGGTATGTGGATCATTGCCGGTAGCCTGATCGCATTCCTGGTTAGCCAGCTGGTAGATGTATTTGTTTTTCACAAGATCAAAAAAATAACCGGGGAAAAAAGAATGTGGCTGAGAGCAACAGGCTCAACACTGGTCTCACAGCTGATCGATAGTTTTATAGTACTGACAATAGCTTTTAAAATTGGAAACAACTGGTCATGGGCACAGGTACTGGCGATCGGTTGCATGAACTACATTTATAAATTTACGATGGCGATTGTACTGACTCCTGTCATTTACCTGGCAGAAAAAAGAATTGAGAGTTACCTGGGTCATGACACGGCAAAGAAAATGAAAAGGGCAGCCATGGGACAGGAAGATGATGGGTTTAGTAATATTCCCACAGCGGGCTAATCAGTATTTTTCTTTGATTAACCCGGCGACAATCTTATCAACCGGCAGGGTTACACTGGCTGCCGAAAAATCATCCCAATCAATAAACCGGAAAGTTTCTGTTTCCCCGGTTGATGCATAAACGCTTAGTTGCTGTTCGTCAAAATCAAATTCCTTATCTCTCAGCGGCGTTTTGATTTCTTCCAGTGCCCTGGTAAAATAATAAATGGAGATGATCTGATGATCGGGATTGAAAGCGGATAGTTGAAAGTAGTCGGTGGTGTAAATATGATCGCCGATTTCCACTTCCAGGTCCATTTCTTCTTTAAATTCCCGCTGCAGGCAACCCCTTGTTCCTTCACCAAAATCCAAACCGCCACCGGGGAACTTGGTAATATAACTGCCGCGGATCAATTCATCACTTACCAGTACCTGTTTTTGTTCATTGATCAAAATACCGTAAACACGGATATTAAACATATCAGAACCATTTTTTCTTTAAAAAATACCAGCCAATGATTACTGATATAGCTATAGAAATAATTACGGGAATGTAAAAGGCATGTTGCGAATGCTGGTAAGGTATATCTACATTCATACCATAAATGCTTGTTACAAGAATGGGCAGGGATAGAATGATCGTAATGGAAGTGAGGCGCTTCATTACATTGTTAAGGTTGTTGCTGATGATGCTTGCAAATGCATCGAGCGTGCTGCTGAGTATAGTAGTATAAATATTGGCCATTTCAAGACCCTGGGAAATATCCACGATCAGGTCTTCCAGGAATTCTTTTTCTTCATCGTTCAGGTCTAAAAAATTGGTACGGTTGATCTTCATCAGCAGGATCTCATTGGAACGGAGTGCGGTTACAAAATACACCAGGCTTTTCTGAATTCTCATTAACTCCAACAGCTCTTCATTCCGGTTACTGGCATACAATTTTTGCTCCATGGCGTTGCGACGCTGATTGATCTCTTTCAGGTACTGCATATAAGCCTGGGTGATCTTTTCAAATATCTTCAGTACCATCATACTCTTCTTTTCAGTATCACGGTTCTGGAAAGTGGTCAGGAATTTTTTGATGGCAGGATTGTCAAAAGAATTGACCGTTACAATCTGGTTATGGGTAAGAATAATGCAGATGGGAATAGTGATATAATACGCATCACTCTCATTGAACGAATCATTTTCAGTCGGGGTTTTGATGACGATGAGTTTCACATTATCGTCTTCCTCAAAACGGCTTCTTTCATCAATGTCTAACGAGTCAGTCAGGAAGTCGATCGGTATTTCCAGGCTGGTTGATAACTCTGAAAACTCTTCCTGCTTCAGTGGCGGAGATACATTGACCCAGGCTCCTGCCTCCGGTTTGACAATCTCAACCGTAAGTTGATTAACATTTTTAAAATACTGAATCACGGGCGCAAAGGTAAGGGAAGGGAGTGAGAGTCGGGAGTTCAGAGTTCAGAGTTCAGAGTCATGACCGGTAGTCATTTTTTGTATGGATTCCAAATGATGATAAGTGTGATGAATGGTGAAATAGCCAAGCTCCCGTAAAGTTATCTTACCTAAGAGCGGGTGAGGGGCGATGTACTGATCCAATTGTGGTTCTTTCCATTTTGATCTTATTGAATGCATCAGTTTATCCATTGACCTGTTAAATTGGTCAAGCATTTTTTGTTTACCGTAGCTGGCTGATATTGGTTTGGGTATAAAACGGCCACTTGCCTTCCCGCCCTGCAGCAATTTTAATTTGTATTTGGCTACCAGTTCATCATAACTGCGGGAGGGCCGGTTTGGTTTACCTGCATACCAGCGAACAATGAATTTTGGCAGTGCAAATGCGAGTTTGGTATTTTCAGCAGCAATAATAAGATGTTGAACCTGCTGTGCCGGCGACCATTTACCTTCAGGCTGGTAAAAAAACCGGTCATCACTCAATGAAGCGCAGTAGCTGTTGAATTCAATTGCTGCTGCATGAAGCTTTTCTTCTATTTCATCAATGATTAAATTTCCGGTCATCTTATTTTATTTCAACCGTTCCCTCAAAAACTTTTTCTGCAGGCCCGCAGAGCCAGATATTTTCAAACCGGTCTTCATCCACCCGGTCAAATTCAACTGTCAGCATGCCTCCCATTGTTTTTACTTCCACTTCATTAAAACCGTTTTCATTGTGGTAACATACGAGAGCAGCAGCTGTTAAGCCGGTACCACAGGAAAGGGTTTCATCTTCCACCCCCCGTTCGTAGGTGCGTACAATGATCTTATCGGGTTCATCGGTTTGTTCCACAAAATTCACATTAATACCATCGTCTTCAAACTCTTTGCTGTGTCTTATTTCATATCCTTTCTTAAACACATCCAGGTCCATGACATGATTTACCATTTTTATGTAGTGTGGTGAGCCGGTGTCAAGAATAAAGTCGTTATGAAATTTTTTGATCGTTCTTACATCTTTCATTTTCAGGGATACAATGCCATCAATATCAATTTCTGCTTCATGGGATCCATCCACAGCCAGGAACCGGTACTTTTCCCGGTGAATGCCGAGCTGGTAAACAAATTTTATCATGCAGCGTCCGCCATTGCCGCACATACTTCCTTCCCTGCCATCGGCGTTGTAATATTTCATTTCAAAATCATAACCGGTTTTTTCATTCAGCAGCATCAGGCCGTCTGCCCCGATACCAAAACGACGGTCGCACAACTGGTGAATTTGCTCAGCTGAAAGGGAAATTTCGTTTTGGCGGTTATCAACCAATATGAAATCATTGCCGGTGCCCTGGTATTTATGAAAATGCAGTTTCATCAGATGCTGTCAGAAAATATTTGAAGAAATTTTTGAATCAGTTTTTCAACGGCAGCTTTCCCGTCTTTGGAAAATTCTTTTTTCACCCGGTTTGCTACGATGGCATTTAAGGCAAAACATTGATGCCCCAGCAATTTTCCCAAACCATAGATGGCCGATGTTTCCATTTCAAAATTAGCGATACGGTGCTGGCCAAATCGAAAATCGGTGAGACGGTCAACCAATTCAGGATTACGTATGCCGAGCCTCAGTATTCTTCCCTGCGGTCCGTAAAAACCGGGGCAGGTGACCGTGATACCCTGGTGAAAATCTTTTACAAAATGCTTGATCAATGAAGCTGCCCCGCTGAAGATATAAGGGTTGCTGATCTGTCCGTGTATCTGTGTATGGGTGACAAAGGAATGAAGCAGTTGTTTCTCCTCTTCATTTTGTTCATGCCGGTAAAAATTCAGCAGGTTGTCAATACCGAGGCCGTGCGTAGAGGATACAAAACTGTCCGTCGGTATATCAGGCTGCAGCGATCCGGAAGTGCCGATACGGATGATATTGATCGACCCCAGTTGTTTTTTTACTTCCCTTGTTTCAAAATCAATATTAACCAGTGCATCCAGTTCATTCATGACGATATCAATATTATCAGGGCCAATACCGGATGATAATACAGTAAGCCTTTTTTTGCCAATGTAACCCGTGTGAGTGATGAATTCACGGTGTTGTCTTTTTACTTCCACCGAGTCAAAATGTTTGCTTATTTCTTTCACCCTGTCCGGGTCGCCAACAGTAATAACGGTTCCTGCAATTTCTCCGGGACGGAGATCCAAATGATAAACTGCACCACGGGGATTAATGATTAATTCTGATTCAGCAATACGGCTCATTTTATTCGTTTAGGAGTATATGATTAAATCCAATTAACAAAAATATCTTATTTTCGCTGTCATTCAAAAGGTCCTTTGTCCGCCGGTTGGCGGATAGGCTCAGCAATAAAAGTTCTTATAAAGTAAATGGTCCTTTGTCCGCCGGTTGGCGGATAGGCTCAATCAAAAAAAAGGTCCTTTGGCCGAGTGGCTAGGCTCAGCTCTGCAAAAGCTGCTACAGCGGTTCGAATCCGCTAGGGACCTCTAGACAACGATGCAAGAAAATGCAAAATCCTGCTAACTGATGATTAGCAGGATTTTATTTTTTATGGAACCTGCAAAACTCTGCAAGGACGTGCATAAATCGGGTGTAGTTTCAGAGACATTTTTTGAAATACCCGTTCATTTTTAATCTGCAGGACTCTGCACGTCTTTGCGCTTTGAATTACTACACCATTCTGTGAATTTTATAACCTTTTAAAATTTACAGCTATGACCAAGCTACTAAACATTCGATTCACGTTCTCATGTCGCACTTCACATCAAAACAAAGAAGGCAAATCACCACTCATTTTAAGAATCATTTTTCGTGGAGAAAGGAGGGAAATATTTACCGGGCTATATTGTTTTAGCAGGAATTGGAATACCCAAGAACAACGAATTGAAAAAAAAGAAAATGACTTTAATTTATTAAACAAAAATCTTGATTTGATCCTTAGGAAGGCGATAGATGCGTTCGATGAATTTAAATTTTCGGGTAATGAATTCACTATTGGTGAACTCATTGATAAGATCAGGGGCAAAGAAGCCCGACCGACTTTACTTGTCGAATTTTTGGAAGAAGGGAATCAGAAAATGAAAAAAAGAGTAGGGACGGAGATTCTTAAAGTCACATACAATAAGTATAA
>JBGPKR010000164.1:0-8051 GCA_041486045.1 Chitinophagaceae bacterium
ATACTTCCGGTCCGACCACCGTCAACAGGAATGCTGGCACCATTTACATAAGAGGCGGCAGGAGATGCAAGAAATGCAGCCACAGCGGCGATCTCTGAAACATCCCCGAATCTTTTCATCGGCACCTCTTCCTTCATGTTTTTTTCAACGATATCAACTACTACATTCCCTCTTTTGGCTGTGCCTTCAATGATCGTTGAAAGACGCTGTGTGGAAGTAAAACCGGGCAACACATTATTTACGGTGATATTGAACTGTCCCAATTCATTGGCCATACTCTTTGCCCAACTGGCCACCGCCCCACGGATCGTGTTGCTTACACCAAGATTCTTCAACGGAATTTTTACGGAAGTTGAAATAACATTGATAATTCGTCCGTACCCTTCCTTTTTCATGGAAGGAACAACAGCTTTGGTCAGAATATGATTGCAGACCAGGTGCTGGTTGAATGTATTCAGAAAAGCTTCTTCTGTTGCTTCGATAATGGGCCCCGCCGGAGGTCCACCTGAATTATTGACTAGAATATGAACAGGAGTTTTTGCTACATGACCCATGATCACCCTGCCTACTTCATCCGGTTTGCTGAAATCAGCCACCAAATAACCATGCTGCTGGCGCAAAGCGATATCAAGATTATGAACAGCGGCTTTTAAGGCTTCCTCATTCCTGGCAACCAGGGTGCAATTAGCCCCCAGCAAAGCCAGTTCTTCCGCGATGGCCAAACCAATGCCCTGGGTACTGCCGCAGACAACCGCAAATTTTCCTTCAAGTGACAAATTCATATAGTCAAACCTACGGTAAAAAGTTGTAATTTTTCGACCAGATTCCATCATCTAAAACCTGTTATATGCCAGTAATTGCTCCCTTCAACCTTAAAAAATGGATCGACGAAAACCGTGACCTGCTCAAACCTCCGGTAGGCAACCAATGCGTGTATAAAGATGCTGAGAATTTTATCGTAATGGTTGTTGGCGGACCCAATGCAAGAAAAGATTATCATTTTAATGAAACCGAAGAATTGTATTTCCAGGTGGAAGGTGATATCGTAGTTAAAATTATTGACAACGGTGAATTCAGGGATATTCCCATCAAAGAAGGCGAGATATTTTTATTGCCACCAAAGACACCGCATTCACCTCAACGTGGCCCGGGAACGATTGGCCTGGTAATAGAAAAGAAAAGGGAATCGGAAGACGATGGTTTTTTGTGGTTCTGTGAAAATTGCGGCAATAAACTGTATGAAGAAACCCTGCATGTGGATGATATTGTAAAACAATTGCCGCCGGTGATGAATCGTTTCTGGCAAGACACGATGCATCGGACCTGTAATAAATGCGGGGCAGTGATGGCGCCGCCTGTGAAGAAGGGTTAATTGGTCAAATAGTTAATTGGTTGATCAGGTCTCAAACTTGTAAAGACATTTGTAGTTTCGGAGTCTCCCAATTAACCAATACCCAATTAACCAATTAACCAACTACTAATGAAGATCGACATTCATACGCATATCATGCCGGAAAAAATGCCGAACTGGACCGAAAAGTTCGGTTACGGCGAATTCATTCATTTAGAGCACCGGGAATGCGATGCCTGTATGATGAAAGGTGATAAGGTTTTCCGGGTAGTAGGTGAAAACTCATTCAAAGAAGAGGTACGCCGGAAGGAAATGGAAGACACTGATGTAACGGTGCAGGTGCTCTCCACTATTCCTGTGCTGTTTAATTACTGGGCCAAAGCGCTGGATGGTTATCAAACCTCAAGATTCTTCAATGACCATATTGCCGGAACGGTAGCTAAAGAACCCGGCCATTTTATTGGTTTGGGAACTGTTCCCTTGCAGGATGTGAAGTTTGCCATCAAAGAAATGGAGCGCTGTGTAAAGGAATTGAAAATGCCCGGATTGGAGATAGGCTCTAATATCAATGGAAAAAATTTAGGCGAGAAAGAATTCTTCCCGTTTTATGAAGCGGCTGAGAAATTAGGTTGTGCTTTATTCGTACACCCATGGCAGATGATGGGTGAAGATCAAATGGAAAAATACTGGTTGCCCTGGCTGGTGGGCATGCCGGCGGAAACGTCGCGGGCTATATGTTCGATGATATTTGCTGGTGTATTCGAGCAGTTTCCAAAACTGAGAGTGGCATTTGCCCACGGTGGCGGCGCTTTTCCTTTTACCATGGGAAGAATTGAACATGGCTTTAAAGTTCGTCCTGATCTTGTTGCTGTTGATAATCCGATTAATCCCAAAAACTATATCGGCAAATTCTGGATCGACAGTCTGGTACATGATAAAAAAGCATTTACTTATTTATTAGATGTAATGGGTGAAGACAATATTTGCCTCGGCAGTGATTATCCTTTTCCGCTGGGTGAACATCATCCCGGCAAACTGATCGAGAAAATGGATCTTGGTAAAAAAACAACAAAGAAATTATTACACAGGAATGCTGAAGACTGGCTGGCGCTGCATGATAAGGATCTTCCGTTCTTCTGATAATATTACTTTTAGAATAGATCCGGGTAATCGGTAATGATCCCGTCCACTCCCATCTTCTTTAATTCTTCTATCTTCGCTTTGTCATTCACCGTCCATGGAATTACCCTGATATGCTGTTCATGACATTTCTTAACCAACTCTTCATTAACTAATTGGTAAGCCGGGCTGTAAATATCGGGAGTAAAACCCAAGGCCTTTAATTGTGCTTCCAGTCCCCTTTTATCAAAATCTTCGATCAACATGGCTGTTTTCATGCCCGGGTAATGCTGGTGCAGGTATTGCAATGTGCGGAAATCAAAGGATTGGATGATGACATGATCTTCAATTTCCTTTTCTTTGATAACGGCCATTAAGAGTTCAACAAATTCAGCCGGGGCAGGGTGATAAATGTTATCGGTTGCCGGTTGTGTCTTCGTTTCAATGTTATAATAGGGAAAAGGCCTCCGCCTTGTCATCATATCCTTATTCACAGCATCAATCACATCACTTAGTAAGGGTTTAACGGCTTTCATCTTTTGCTGCTGCGGAAAACGGGGATGCGGCTTCATGCCGACATCGTATGTTTTCACCTGCTCATAAGTCATCTGGTAAATATTGTAGCTCTTTTCCTCTTTCTCTTCAATAAAATTTCCATCCGGTTTAGTGCTGATCTCATGATTGAAAAAAGGCTCATGCGAAAGGATGGCTTTCTTGTCTTTGGTAAAAACAATATCCATTTCCAATGTAGTTACTCCCAAACCAATTGCATGCAACATTGCAGGAATCGTATTCTCGGGCATCAGGCCACGGCAGCCGCGATGGCCCTGTTTATCAAAATCAACAACGCCCCCATCCCCTGAAGGGGTGTCAGGAAGCTTCTTTACATTTGAACAAGTCATAAAGAAAGGTAAGAGGATAAAAAGGAATTTTGCTTTCATGAAGGAAATACTTTTGATTTTCTTTTTTCCATTATTGCGGCAATAGTTTTTGCATCGCCATCTTTTTGCTTCAGTTGTTGAATAATATTGTCATAGCTTTTTTCGTCCCGGTCCTGGCTTAGCTTAAAAACATGTTGCAGGTCATTGATCTCAATTTCAAATGGCACGATTGCTTTCATCATTCTTTCCGTGTATTCAGCAGGTAAATTATCAAACACAGTTGCTGATGCAGTATTATTGTTTTCATAATGAAGAGTAAGACGTTTAAGGATAGATCTCAATTCATTGGTATCTCCAAACCGTATGGTCCCTTTTGCATGCACACTCATATAGTTCCAGGTACTTCCCACCGATGGGTTTGCATACCAGGTAGCGCTTACATAGGTATGCGGGCTTGTAAATACAGCCAGTACATTTTTATTTTGTTCAAATGCTTTATGATGGTCTGTATCCCGCATGATATGACCGGTAAGAAAATATTTTCCCTCTTTCTCATCTATAAATACCGGGATTTGTGTAGCAACCGGTTTATTAGCTGCGTCCGATCCTGTGATAAAAATAAAGGGATGATCTTTCATGAACTGAATTATTTCTTCAGGATCTTTTTCTTTGTGATGTGGTAAGTCGTACATATTGTTGATTATGGTTGGAGGTTCGAAGTTGGATGTTTAAGGTTATTTCTAATCTGTCTTTTTTCTTTTCGTTTTATAATTGGAGACATGTAAATAATCCATAAGCGATTTTATCTTGTTCCCAAGTATTACAGAAAAATCAAGTCTTTGGTTGAGCACATCATTTGAAATATGGTTTTTATCGAATGCTCTATATAATTGTGATCTTACTTCACCATTCGAACCTTTTGAAATAACAAGAAACTGGCAAAACTCCCGATTGGTGAATCTTTCAAAACCTTCGGCAATGTTATCCATCGCCGAACCAGCCGAAGCATTTATCTGGTTTTTAAGTTCAAAATCCCTGGCAAAACTCCCCGACTGTGTCAATTTATATATCTCGCTCGCTTGCTCTCTCGCCAGTTTCCAGACCTCCAAATCCTCGAATCGTGTGATGGTAGCCATAGTGAGAAATTTTCAACCGCCAAGCTAACATCCAACTTCCAACGATGAAAACTACACCGTTTGAGAGATTTTTTCCGAACCGATATTCGCATTCCGCATGGCTACACTGCGTACTACATAATCTGCAAATGCCCGGAATGCTTTTTTAGTAATGTCATCATCGCCCATCATCACCGGCACACCCGCATCACCGCCTTCCCGGATACTTTGCACCAATGGTATCTGTCCCAGGAAAGGGATATCATATTCATCAGCTAAACGCTTACCGCCATCTTTTCCAAAAATGTAATATTTATTATCAGGCAATTCCGCCGGAATAAAATAGCTCATATTCTCCACCAACCCGATCACCGGTACATTCATCTGCGCCTGGCCAAACATGGCAATGGCTTTCTTTGCATCCGCTAATGCAACATCCTGCGGTGTGGTGACGATCACTGCTCCTGTTACCGGAACCGTTTGCATTAACGTTAAATGAATATCACCAGTTCCCGGCGGCATATCAACAACCAGGTAATCCAGTTCATCCCAATATACATCCGTAATAAATTGCCTGATGGCACTGCTGGCCATCGGCCCCCTCCATACAACAGCACTTTTTTCATCCACCAATAACCCGATACTGATCAGTTTTATTCCATAACGTTCCAGCGGGGCGATCATCGTTTTTTCGGCGCCCACATCAATCATCAATGGTCGTTCACCTCTTACACCAAACATGATCGGCACACTGGGCCCATAAACATCTGCATCCATCAGTCCCACTTTTGCACCGCCCTGTGCTATGGCCAGCGCCAGGTTAGCCGCTACAGTTGATTTGCCCACTCCCCCTTTTCCGCTCACAACTGCAATGATGTTTTTTACTTTTGGTAAAACAGTTCCTGCATCTGTTCTCTTGGTAGTTGTATTGGAAGTGAACTTCACATTTACGGTTGCTTCTTTATTCACCAACAGTTTGATCGCATTCACACAGGCATTTTTGATCATATCCTTGAGCGGGCAGGCCGGTGTGGTCAGCACCACGGTGAATGAAACATAATTGCCTTCGATCTCAATATCCTTCACCATATTCAATGTCACAAGATCCTTACCCAGGTCAGGTTCCTGCACATTACTCAATGCTTCCAGTACTTTTTCTTTGGTCATGTTAGAACTAAGATTAATAAGATTTTCAAGGATTATCGGGATAAAAATAAGAGTCTTTAAATCCAATCACTAAAATCCTTGTTAAAAAAGCTATTTATCAGCAAAGTTAACCAATACAGAGGGCAATTTGTTTTACGAAATCAGCAACTTGTCTTTATTTTTGGCGCAGTGAAGAAATTTTTACTGTATACCGTTTTACTGTCTTTCATTATTCCCCAAACAGCCAGGGCCCAGTTTGAAGCCTCCCGTGATTCTGTGGTGCAATTATATGGAGTTATCATGACGGCAGACAGCCTGGTAGGTATTCCGGCTGTGAGTGTAATGGTGAAAGGACAGAATCGTGGTACCATTTCCAATGCGCAGGGAGTTTTTTCCATCGTAGTGCTGAAAGGCGATGAGGTGGAGTTTACCCATGTTACTTACAAGCCAAAAACAATTTCCATTCCCCGGAACCTCGAAGGCAACCAGTACAGTGTTGTTCAATTAATGGTGATCGACACGGTCTATTTACCGGCAACTATCATTCGTCCCCGGCCAACACCGGGTCAATTTGCAAGGGATTTTGTAAAAAATAAAGTACCCGATGATGATATTGAAATTGCCCGGCAAAATACCAATGCGGCGAAGCGCAGAACATTGTTGCGTACCGTTTCCGGGGATGGCGGAGAAGCTACCCGGATACAGATGAATAAAATAGCCAACCGTGCCGTGTACCAGGGACAAACCCCGCCAATGAACATCTTCAACCCGGCAGCCTGGGCCGATTTCATACAGGCATGGAAACGGGGGGATTTTAAGAATAAGAATGCCCCCTGACCCCCGAAGGGGGAACTTAGATCCATTAATCATTTTGACTTCGGCAATTCTTTATAGTAGTTAGCTTTTATTTGTTTAGCCAGCTACAGTTTTTCATGGCATCGTCTGTTGTGTCACTCACTTGTACGTTCGGTTCATTGGGCATCAACCCACCCCAGCTCACTAAAGAAATACTTTTCCTTACTTCGCCCCTCCACGGAGGGGATGATTCCTTAATGCTTACTTTTGCTTTGATAAAACAATTTTTAACTCTTCGAAAAAGTGAAAATTCTATACCTCCCCTTTAGGGGCAAAAGAAATTTTCATCTTTCGGATTAAATCTGGGGGCATGACTATTACTGGGGGCTCTATTTCCGTCATCGGCGCAGGCACCATGGGCAATGGCATCGCGCATGTATTTGCCCAAAATGGTTTTAAAGTAACCATTGTTGATATATCATTAGCACAATTGGACAAAGCTGTTGCCAATATCGCCAAAAACTTTGACCGGCAGATCGCCAAAGGCACAGCCTCCGAAGAACAAAAAAAAGCAGCGCTGGCTAATATCACTATTGAGTCCAGCCTGATCGAAGGTGTAAAAAATGCAGCACTGGTAGTTGAAGCGGCTACCGAAAACGAAGAATTGAAAATTAAAATTTTTGACCAGTTAGATACTTATGCACCAAAGACCGCAATTCTTGCTACCAACACTTCATCTATTTCCATTACAAAAATTGCTGCTGTTACAAACAGGGCAGACAAAGTGATCGGTATGCACTTTATGAATCCGGTACCGGTAATGAAATTAGTGGAGATCATCAATGGCTATGCCACCAGCAAAGAAGTTACGGATACCATTGTTGAACTCAGCAAACAACTTGGTAAAGTACCCTGTGTGGTCAATGATTATCCCGGCTTTATTGCCAACCGGATATTAATGCCGATGATCAACGAAGCTATTTACAGTTTATACGAAGGTGTGGCGGGCGTGGAAGAAATAGATACTGTGATGAAACTCGGCATGGCCCATCCCATGGGACCGTTGCAACTCGCCGACTTTATCGGGCTGGATGTTTGCTATTCTATCCTACATGTATTACAGCAGGGTTTCAAGACTTCTAAATATGCACCTTGTCCTTTGCTGGCCAATATGGTAGCTGCCGGTAAGCTGGGAGTGAAAAGTGGAGAAGGTTTTTATACTTATACGGCGGGGAGTAAGGAGTTAGTAGTGAGTGGGAGATTTAAATAGCTGTACTGCTTGTTGCTTAAATCCATAATATACTTAACCTGAAAAACATTTTTTATATATTTCTGTTGTTGGCGTCATGTAATAGCAAAAGCCAGAAGATACCTATTAAAGGAAAAGAGGGATCAAACAAGGTTGAAAATCGTACTATTGATAGCTTCATGATACACCCAAATAGCAAAAGGGAAATGAGACAATATGATGTTAAGGTATCCACTGGCGGAACAATTACTAAAAAACTAATTAAGACGACAAAGTACTCAATGGATGGACTGGTAACATCTGAAACCGAGGAATGCAGTGATACAGTCTGTTGTTACGACAACAAGTCGTTCAGACTTTATAAAAATAAAAATGAATACTGGTACGAAGGCAAT
>JBGPKR010000165.1:0-8038 GCA_041486045.1 Chitinophagaceae bacterium
CACCCTTTGTTATTCCCAGTCCGATGTTTTTTATTTTTCCCCCCATCCCGATTCTTCCAGCTTTATGAAATTGTATCCTTTCGTCTTTTAATTGCGCAATTATCTCCTCTGTGTTATCCTCAGAACCATCATCCACAATGATCAGTTCCCAGTTATAATAGGTTTGTTTGCGGATACTTTCTATTGTCTCCAAAATCAGCTCAGCCCGGTTATAGGCTGGCATAATGATGCTTACTTTGGGAGATGTAGTATTATCAAACATTTTTTATTACCTGTTCAATTTTCTGTGCAATTGCTTCAAAAGAAAGCTCTTCTTTAAACTGTTGCAAAACTTTGATTCTTTCCTTTTCCTTGACCAGCTCATTTGTCTTTAACAGGGTAGCAAGAAGATCTTTTTCATTCCCCGGTTCATATAGTAAGCCGCATTTACCCGGGCCGGTCATCTTGCGAAAAGAAATAATATTTGTCACAACCGGGATACAGCCGCATGACATGGCTTCGCAAATGGCAATACCACCTCCTTCATAATGCGAACCGGAAATAATGAAGTCAGCAGCGTTGTACCAGCTTTGTAATTTGCTATGCTCAACTTTGCCGATTAGTTTTATACTATCAGTATCAGCAACCAGGCTTTTTACTTCCTCCAGCAATTCTTCAGTATGATAGATCATATACAATCCGGCGGCTGGCTCCTGGAGTAAGAAATTTTTAAAGGCTTTTACAACTGTCAGGGGATCTTTATTGTCATTGAGTCTCCCCACCCACAAAAAAACCGGTGATCCTGTAACCGGCAACAATGTCCTTGCATCAGTTCTGTTTCCCGGTTGGAAAACGGAAGAACCATGCATCACCTCATGGATTTTTTTTATGCTGCCGATATTGCCATTTTTTACCCAATCTGTTCCGAACCCGGAAGAAGTAAACAGGTAAGCATCCGCAAATCTATCTGCAAATCTTTGCAAAAATTTTTTTATCCCTGTGAATGGCTTTTCGGAACGATGAATCAGAATAATTTTGACCGCACTCCCCAGTTTTAGCCTTAATTGTATCACTTGCAAAGGAAAAATCAACCCATTAATGAAAACGACATCCGGTTTGAGCCTTTTAATCAGACGATGCATTCTCGCCGGAAAATAAATTGTTTTTTTCTTCTGACGGATAAAATAATAATCCACATTGCTTTGCTGATACTTCCCTTCATAGTTGATCCGTTCAATGCCAATCACGGTATTATCCCTGGCAAGGATTTCTAATATACCAGTATACCCTTCTATACGCTTTAACCACAAATCAGGCTGGTCAAATTCAGGAGAACTGGCATAACTGGTAAAAATAAATTTCATACAAGATGGCCGGGAAGATCGTCAAAAGATATCAATGTCTGCAAAAGTAAACCTGACTTGCTCCGGGGGAATAGGCGATCCAAAATCCTGGAACAGTACAGGATAAGAAGGATCTGCCTTATAATTTCCCGCAAAAAGACCATGCAGGCTTGTGCCGGGACTACAGTGAAACTGTATCTGACGCACACCTAATTTCTTTGCGATTCTTTTCAGCCTGTTGATTACTGCATTAAAGTTCATCTTGTTTACACCCTCTATATCCCCGATCATCAGCCCATATTTATTACTTACCCATATTTTTGAATCATCAATGACGATCACTTTTGCGGGGCTGTACGTTTTATACTGCAAATAAGCTTCGCTCCTGTTTACACCGGCAAAACCATCCGCAATGACAGAATTAGCCACCCCCGACAAGGATGATAATTTTCCATTGAGGACAAAACCGGCATATCGTTTATACAGTCTTTTTAAAATGCCTGACCGCTTTGAAAGCGATTCCAACGGCAAACTATTAACCGGGATTGTAAAACAATTCATTGCCCCGGTCATCTTCCAACCCAGTCTGTTAATGGCTCCATGATAGGAATTCTGGTTGGGAAAACCAAAGATGAGCAGGATCCCAAGATCACGGCACAGATCAAAAGTTTTGTTTGACAAATCAACAAACATCCCTTTGTAACGGTGTTGCGGATGCGTCATTGTATCGGCCGATTGTGCGGCCAGTATCGTTTTATTTTCATACTGAATAAAACAGGGAATGACCCCATAATAAGCCACCGGGATATTATCTATATTGTAGGCGATATATCCGGCATATTCCACACCGGTGTAAGCTGTATCATATTTTTTGGGAAAATAATCAACCGGGGCTGCAGTTCCATAAACTTCTTTATGAAGCTTCGCTACATCAGCCAGATTGTCCTTACTCAGCCTAGTGACCGAATATTCCCTGCTTTGGGTATTACTTATAGTTCCCGCTGATGTTTGCATGCATTTGATTAATGTTCGATATAAATGGATTTATCGTAAGCCGTTCTCTCATGGTTGCGTCACTCCTGTCCTCTGGGAATTGGAATTCTGTCGCCAGCAATTGAGTAAAGCCTGCTTTTTTAGCCTCTGCTGCTATTCCCCTTGTGTAAGCGCCATAAGGGAATGCGATTGCATTTATCCCTTTACCGGTAATTTTTTCAAGATATGCTTTTGACATAATGATTTCTTCTTTTGCACTGGCAAGAGGGATTTTTGCCAGGTCATTATGATAATAACCATGACTGCCGATCGTCACCCATTTGCTGGCAGCCAGCATTTTGATTTCCTGCTCTGTCATTTGCAACCAGTAATCCTTTTTGGCCCTGTTCTTAAATGAATTCAATACCCGGGTCATTTCAGCCTTGTGTTCAAACCCGGTACAACGAAGAACATCAACAAGCAGCTTGCCGGTCGATGAAGATATATATTTCCCGTCGCGGCCTTTTCTATACTCTTCCTTCCCTAATGTAATTTTTCCCGGCCCGTATCTGTAAGCAATGCCAAGGACATCATTCCATAAAATATCATACCCGGCCTCCCGGATTCCCGTGATAAAAAAAGCAGCCGGGATCTCATATTGTTCCAGTAGCGGTAAAACATATTTATAATTATTGGCAAACCCATCATCAAACGTAAGACAGGTATTAAATTTTTCCTTACTAAACCGTTGATGATAATAATCATCCAGGGAGATAATATTAAAATATTTCTTATAGAACCGAAGCTGGGCCTCGAGGGATCTGAGTTTCAAAAAAAGTGTATTAAACTGAAGTGGTTGGCGGATACAAATGCCATGGTATAGCAGGATCCTGCATCCTCCTGCCTTTTTTACAAGCTGCTGGTTCAGACCCAGGCGCCAGGCAATGTCCCATGGCAGACCTTTCAGTCTGCTACGGAAGTGATAATATTTACTGAATGAACCCGGCATATTTTTTTATGACTTCAGTTCCCGGAAATATTTTCTTTAGCTTTAAAAAATGGCGCTGCTGAAAAAAATGCTGAACAAGCTTAAAGGTCTGCATTACCCGCAGGAATATCTCTGTCTTGCACATGAATCTCTTGAAGAGCCGCTTCATACTTATGTCCTGATTGATGGGCTTATCATTAAAGATATTACAAACCTTCATTCTTTTGTCGGATACAGTCCGTTGATATTTGCCCTGCTTTCCTCCGAAACAGGTTTTCTTCACCCTGAAGAGATTCAAATCGCTTTTACCCGGAACTCCCTCCAATCAAACGAGGACTTTTTAAAAAAGGATGCTGTTGCCTTGCTTACGATGAAAAAAATTAAAGAGCAGCCGGCTGGCAATGAAACCCATCTTCTTTATTACGAAGGAGTGAAGGGAAATCATCGCTTTATTTCAGTATTTCACCAGCTTATTATCCAACTGTATAACCGGCTTTATCATAAAAAACCCGGTAATATTTTTCTGCCCGGTAATTTATATACACAGGTTCAGATCGCTTACTCCATTCCAAGAAACATTTCCCTGGCCACGGTCGGGCAAAATAATCGCTTTAATCTTTTTCCCACTGACCTTCACGGGCCCGTCAATGAAGATCTTTATATCATTTCTCTCCGGCATGACGGAAAGGCCTGCCAGCAGGTAATGAATACCGGTAGCATCCTGCTTACACAGGTGCACAGCAATTTTTATAAAATGGCTTATGCTCTCGGCAAAAATCATATGCAGGAAATGAAGGATAGGGAAAATTATCCTTTTAGTGACGGGATATCAGCCAATTTGCAACTACCATTGCCTCAATCTGCCCTATTTTACCGGGAGCTGGAACTCCGGGATTCATTTATCCATGGTATCCATCGGCTATTTCTCTTTAAAACTCTTTACAGGCAAAGGTTTCAGGATAGTCCATCCACGCTGGCACATATTCATAATGTCTACGCTACCTGGAGGCAAAATAACCGGTTACCGGGCAACTATTTACTTCGCTAACCCGATTGGTAAAGAAACAGTTACGTAAGAGGAACAGTTCATGACCAAGGTTTTATTATTTAATCCCCGTGCTGCTGAAACAAAAGCAAGGGTTCCAAATTCAATTCTTTCAATAGCAGCTTCTATTGAGGGAAAGTATGAATATGCCATTGTGGACGGCAACCTGGAAAAAAATCCCCTGAAAATTCTATTTAATTATCTCGACACCCGTGATTATGATGTGTTTGCCTGTACCGTAATGCCCGGACCACAATTAAAACAAGCCATCCCTTTTGCCAGGGAGATCAGGAGAAAATATCCGCAGGTAAAAATTATCTGGGGAGGATATTTTGCCTCCAATCACAGCAAAGTGTCCATAAACTCCGGGTACATTGATTACATAATTTACGGTCCCGGTGATTATGCATTCCCGATGCTGATGGACGCACTGCAAACCAATTCCACGCCTCAGCACATTCCGAACCTGATCTTTAAGGAAAATAATTCCATTGTGAAAACCAGGAAGGATGAACTCTACGACCAGGATGCTTTACCACCGCTACCCTATGAAAAATTAAATTTGTTTTACCCGATGAGGAAATATATCGGCAAATCAGTGCTGGGAACAAAAACTTTTGCTTATCACAGCAGTGTTGGATGCCCGTTCAAATGCGCCTTTTGCGGGGTTGTTCCTATTTACAATGCCCGGTGGAAGGGGCGTTCGGCCAAAAAAATATATGCTGACCTGAAAGATGTTAAAGAAAAATATGGGATCAATGCGGTTGAATTTTACGATAGTAATTTCTTTGTATCTGAAACCAGGGTTGTAGAATTTTCGAAACTGATAAAAAAAGAAAAGCTTGTCTGGTGGGGTGAAGGAAGAATTGATACCATTGACAAATATGCAGATGAAAGTTTATCGCTGATGCGGGAAGCGGGATGTAAGATGATCTTCCATGGCGCCGAAAGCGGCAATGATGAAATGTTGAAAAAAATGGATAAGGGTGGAACGCAATCAGGCGAGCAAATAAAACGATTCGCAGCCCGGATGGCAAAGTTTGATATCATTCCTGAGTACTCCTTTGTTGTCGGAACACCTGCAGCTACAGAGGAAGAAGTGAACCGGCAGATTGATTTCGATATTCAGTTTATCCGCGAGATAAAGGAAATAAACCCCAAAACAGAAATTATTATTTATGTATACAGCCCCGTGCCTACGGAGGGCTCGCAATTATCACAGGATGTAATCAGATCCGGGTTTCATTTTCCCCAAACACTGGATGAATGGACAAACCCGCAATGGGAAAATTTTGATCTGCACCGTAACCCGCTCACCCCCTGGCTGAAACCATATATGATCAGCAAAATAAAAAATTTTGAAACGGTACTGAACGGCTATTTCCCGACGGTGACCGACACCAGGCTGACCCCGTTCCGGACAAAATTATTGAAGCTGCTCTCTTCTCTTCGTTATAAAAAGAACTGGAATAAATTTCCCTATGAAATTAAGATCATGCAAAGGCTCTTTAAATACCGCCAGCCTGAACTCGAGGGATTTTAAATATGAAAGCTGCATTAAAACATATCGTTGCTCATACCTACAAGCCTTTACTGATAAAATATCTTTCCAAAACCAGGATGTATAAATGGGGTGATATTAAATTAGAAATTCCGCCGCAGGTTTTTCACCCGGGCTTTTTTTCCAGCACACAACTCCTGCTGCAATACATTAACCGGCTCCCATTGCAAAACAAAAATTTTTTGGAATTAGGGGCCGGGAGTGGCCTGATCGCAATCCTGGCGGCAAAACAAGGTGCCCAGGCTACAGCAACAGATATCAATCCAATTGCCATTAAATATCTTCATTGCAATAGTGTGCAAAATAATGTGACCCTGGAAATAATCCGGTCTGATCTTTTTGCGGCCATTCCCGGCCAATCATTTGATATCATTGCGATCAATCCTCCTTATTACAGAAAACAACCGACAACACTCCAGGATTATGCCTGGTTTTGTGGTGAGAACGGTGAATATTTTTCCGGGTTGTTCAGTCAATTGACAGGCTATATCCATGCTAAAACTGAAACCCTGATGGTTCTTTGTGATGGTTGCGACATAGAGATGATAGAAAATACAGCGGCGGGAAACGGGTTTAAACTCCAGCTTGTGTTGACAAAGCAAAATATGCTTGAAAAGAATTTTATCTACAAAATAGAAAAGAAAGAGTGACATCGGCGGCAACCCATATGGTAACAACCGGTTTTGAACAGCTATATACAGACGTCAGGCATAAAGAAGGACGGGTTTATAGCGATGAAGAAGTGCTGCATTTGCCGGATATTTCCGGGGATCATCCTCATTACGCTGAATGGCAGTTACGAAAAAAATCCTGCGACAGGCTAAAGTCTTATTTTGAAAACCGGTTCGGATTGCTGAAAATACTTGAAGTGGGTTGTGGCAACGGTTGGCTTTCCCAGCAGCTGGCTTCCATAGCCGGTTATGATGTAACCGGCACAGATATAAATCTTTCAGAATTGCTCCAGGCAGAAAGGGTATTCAGCCATATCCCCTACCTGCAATTTGTATATGGCGGAATTAATGGAGAAAGAATAAAGGACGGGGGATACGATTTTATTGTTTTCGCCGCAAGTATCCAATATTTTTCTTCATGTAAGGATATAATAAGCCAGGCTATGAGGAAACTGAAAACAAACGGTGAGATACATATCCTGGACAGCCCCATTTATAAACCAGGAGAACTCAGCTCTGCAAAAGAACGCACAGCGAAATATTACAGCGATCTTGGGTTTCCGGAAATGACAGAACACTATTTCCACCATTCAACCAACGATCTGAGCCTTTTCCATTATAAGACAATGTACCGACCCTCATTTATCAACCGGCTTTCAAATAATAAAAATCCTTTCCCCTGGCTGTGTATCAAGAAACAGTAATATGAGCATCACTCAATCATTATATCATTCATATAAAAGGTACAGGACTTTACAGACCGACCGGATCAGCGCCTTACCCATTGTAATATTGATGCCGCATAGTGCCTGCAACTGCCAGTGTGTGATGTGTGATATCTGGAAAGACAATAAAAACCTGAAACAGTTAACAGAAAAAGATATCCGGGGATTACTTGATTCATTGAAGAAACTGGGAACACAACAGGTAGTTATGTCGGGTGGAGAAGCCTTGCTGAACCCGAACTTTTTCAGATTTTGTGAAATACTCAAAAAACAAGATATAAAAGTATCATTACTGTCCACCGGTCTTACATTAAGAAGGAATGCAGAACAACTTTTATTGTATGTGAATGATATTATTGTATCACTGGATGGTAATGAAGAAACTCATGACCGCATCCGGAATATTCCCGGCGCCTTCAAAAAACTCAAAGAAGGAGTGCAGTACATAAAAAGTATTGACCAGGAATTTAAGATAACAGCAAGAACAGTTATTCACCGGTTGAACTTCCGGCTTTGGCCTGCTATTATTAATGCTGCAAAAGAAACCGGGTGCAACCAGGTCAGTTTCTTACCGGCTGATGTCAGCAGTCATGCCTTCAACAGGGAAGTGCTGTGGAGCGAGCAGCGCCAACATGAAATTTTGCCGGGTGAAAATGAATTGGCTGAACTGAACATAATTCTCGAACAACTGATTGAAGACCATAAAGAAGATTTTACAAAAAATTTTATTGCCGAAAGTCCTGAAAAACTCAGA
>JBGPKR010000166.1:0-7983 GCA_041486045.1 Chitinophagaceae bacterium
ACTAAAAACGGTGATAGACAGAGTTTACACACTTGAACAAATCAGGGAAGCACATTCATATGTAGAAAAATTCCATAAAAAAGGAAATGTAGTAATAAGGATATTGGAAAATCAGTGACATGAAACCACCTGCAGGGAAAGAAAAAACCGAACATGAGACAATGCAGTCAATCAAAGAAACACTTAAAAAATGGCATATTTGGTAAGAAAAGCAATCCTGACGCAATTAGAAAATCTCTTACCAAATAAAACATAAGCAGCCAACAGGCAGTTTGCTGCGATGCTGGCTGAAGAATATATTTTCAACTTTTGTAACTTTAATCAGTTTTGGTTCCGGGTTGAAGGATCACACCCGCCTACGCTAAAGCTATGGCGGGCAGGGAATATCAGCACAGCAGAAAGCCCTGAACGTTAGCCGTCAGCTTAAAAGAAACAAACATCAATATAAACTATGCCCGACATTGAATATTTAAAACAGCTAAGGACCCCCACTAAAGAGAACCCTTTAAGGATCCTGATGAGTGCATGCTTAACAGGTATGACTTGCGGTTATGACGGGACCACAAACGGGGAGTACCCGGCTGCTTTAAAGCTGCTGGCGTATGACAACATCAAAATAATAAAATTTTGCCCGGAGGAATTCTCATTCGGGACACCAAGAGAATTGTGTGACATTCACGGGGGGACAGGCTTTGATGTTCTTGATGGTAAAGCAAAAGTGCTGACAGAAACCGGTAAGGACTGGACAGAAGGGATGATCAATGCTTCTGAGAAAATGCTTGAGTTGGCTGTAAAAGAAAATATTGAGCTGGCCGTTATGATGGATATCAGCGCAGCCTGTGGCAGCCAGGTTATTTATGATGGTAACCGGTTATCAGATAATAAAGTTTACCAGGTCGGTGCAGGAGTCAGTGCGGCTCAACTGGTAAGAAACGGGTTTAAAGTGATCAGCCAGCGTGACTTCGCTTCTTTGGAAATTTTATATGCAACCGTTGACAAAACACATAAAAATGACGGGACAAAAAAAGACCATCACGAAATTGACTGGTATAAAGAATATTTCAACGTGCAATGAAAAAGACCGGACCGCTGACAAAGGCAGGGAATAATCGTGGGTCATTAGCACGACGTCCTAAAGAAAACTACCTTCATTAAAAAAAATAATGGCCGAAGCAAACCCCAACTCACGGTTAGAAGCTTTTTGCGATGGCGTATTTGCCATAGCATTGACCTTATTGATCATTGATATTAAAATCCCTTCAACAGAAAAGATCAACACGACTGCTGATTTCTGGCTTGCACTGAAGCATGTTACTCCATCCATACTTAGTTTTGTTTTAAGCTTCACCGTCATCCTTATCACCTGGGTTAACCATCACAACGCTATAAAACTGGTAAACAGATCCTGCCCCTCCTTTATCTATGCCAATGGCTTTTTGCTGCTTACTGTTGTTTTTTTGCCATTTCCCACTTCCTTGCTGGGTGAATATATTTCAACTGACCATGCAGCTCCGGCTGTAATACTTTATAACGCTGTTGTGGCATTAAATGCAATTGGCTGGATCTTAATATGCAGTACAGCTCTTAAAAACCGGTTAGCTAAAAGTGAAAAAGCAATCTTGCAGATCCGTATGAACGGTAAATTCGGATATTTTGCATTTGCCCTTTATACGTTTTGTGCCATCATGGCTATCTGGTTTCCTCTTGCCATTGCCATCGTTACTACACTGACCTGGATCTTTTGGCTGATATATGGAATTAATATCAGGCATGAAGAGATGAATTAAAAAAATAGCTGGGTGGTTAACAGCGAGGTTTTGTGTCAACGGTACTGATAGTTAATCCGGCAGCGTCTTCACCCAAATATTTTTATAATACACTTTGCTTTTGGGGTCGTGGCCCTGCAATGCAAAGGTGCCGGCCGATAAAACCCTTCCTTTCATGCCTTCTTCCCTTTGTACATTGTCGGGTTCTGTATAGTCCACCACCTGCTTGTCATTGATGGATACGGTCACTCTTTTGTCTTTTACTTTTATATGCATGCTGAACCACTCATTGTCTTTCACATAGGTTTCTTTTATATCCTGTATGGCCCAGAGACTGCCGGTGCGCCGCCAGTCGGTATGCGAGTTGTTCACCTGCACCTCGTATCCTTTTTCCGGCCAGCCGCTTTCCTGGTATTGTGTATGAAAATAAATACCGGAGTTGGAACCTGCTGTGGTCATCACATCAATCTTTAATTCAAAGTTTTTAAAATTATGCTGCTGCACTTCGCCGTCATAATACAGGTGGGCCACATCCCCATTCACCCTGATGGTTCCATTCTCAATGGAAAAACTGGCTGCATTGGCGCCCACTTTCCATCCATCCAGTGATTTACCATCGAATAAAGAAACCCATTTGTTATTTGGATGAACCGGGGAAAAAGAAAAAAGAACAATGACCGCAAGGGCTGCAAACAATTTCCTCATGATGATCGATTTCATAAAATGAAACTACATTATTTTTTCTTTTGGTCTTTCAACAGCGGCGCATTATCCTTCCAGCGCCAAAGATACATGCAGGCATATGTGCGGTAAGGGGACCATTGTTCTGATATTTTCAGCAGGGAAGCCTGCAGTGTTTTTTTCTTCCGGTGCTTTAACTCATATAACCCAATGATGGCATTCTGCAATCCCAGGTCATCTATTGCAAATACATCTTCCCGGCAAAGGGCAAACATCAGTAGCATCTCGGTGGTCCAGCGGCCCACCCCTTTTATCTGTGTCAGGTATTCTATTACTTCTTCGTTACTCAGTTTTGCCAGTTTTTTATGGTCCAAGCCTTTCTCCATTTCAAACCTTGCCACATTCTGCACATAACTTACCTTGGCATTGCTCATTCCAATATTTCTTAATGTCGAAAAAGGCGTATCCACGATTTGTTGGGGTGTTGGTTCACTGTCATAGAGGTTAAGAAACCTTTGCCTGATAACTTTCGCCACTTTGGTACTCAGTTGCTGGCTCATGATGGAATAGCAGAGATACAAACAAAGGTTCTTTTGTTTTTTCAATTCAAAAACCCCGTGTTCTTTTATCAGCTTCTTCAATTTATCATCTTTGCTGAGATGTGGTATGTATTCCATAACTGCTGTTAATTAAATCCATTGGTCAAAATGGTCATATAAGTCATAAAAGTCAAATTTACCGTCCGGCATGTGACCAATATGACCTATTTGACTTATTTGTCTTTACTCAATTCCGGGCTGTACGATCTTAAATCCTGTCTTCGCCTTTTCCTCATCCACCATCTTCTTTACATCGGCTAACAATTTTTTTGCATCATAAATGATCCCGTCTTTGATAGTATATTTCACCCCTCCTTTTCTTACCACTTCATTTTTTTCATTCAATGTAATAGCGCCGGTGCCATATAACAGTTGAAGATTCTCCAGCGGATTAGCATCAATGATCACAAAATCGGCCAGCTTGCCCACTTCCACACTGCCGATCTCTTTTTCCATACCCAATGCCTGTGCACCGTACAAAGTAGCGCTGCGGATCACTTCCAGCGGATGAAAGCCCGCCTCACGAAGCAATTCCAGTTCTCTTACATAAGAAAATCCATAGAGCTCATAAATATATCCTGCATCCGTACCCACTGTAACCCGGCCGCCGCGGTTCTTGTATTCATTGATAAATGTCATCCAGAGCCTGTAATTTTCTTTCCAGTTAATTTCCTGTTCCGTTCCCCAGCTATACCAGTAAGAACCATGCGATACACGACTGGGTTCATAAAATTTCCACAGTGATGGCAAGGTGTAATCTTCATGCCATTCGGCCCTCCTGGCCCGCATCAGGTCCCGGTTGGCTTCATAGATATTGAAGGTGGGATCAATCGTAAAGTCAAGTGACAGTAATTCATTCATTACTTTATTCCAGTGATCGCTGAAGGGTGGCGCCGCCTGCTTCCATAATTTCCCCGCTTCTTCAAAACGGTTTTGTTCATTGGCATAATTATAAGTAAGCGGATAATTCTGAATTGTTTTGTCTGTGAACAATGCTTCGGGTAATCCGTACCAGTGTTCCATGGAAGTCAATCCTGCCCTGGCGCTGTTGAGCACATTCCATCTGGCCACATCCATCTGTGCATGGTGACAGGCAGAACGAAGCCCGAGTTTTTTATTTTCTTCCAGTGCTGCCTGCATGATGTCGGGTGCAGCGCCAAAAAATTTTATACCATCAGCGCCTTTCTTCGCATTATCTCTTACCCATGCAAGGGTCTGCTCAACGGTTGTAATGGGTTCTTTACTTCCCTGCCCGAAAACAGTATATGCAAATATGCGGGGAGCGGTTATCAGGTTTTGATTGCTCTTTTGTTTTTCATCCAGCACCCATTCCAGCCCGTTACCGGCCGATGGATCGCGGATCGTGGTGATGCCATGCGCCATCCATAATTTAAAAACATATTCGGCAGGAGTTCCCTGCTCCATGCCGCCGATATGGCCATGCATATCAATAAAGCCGGGCAACAGGTACATGCCTTCACAATTCAGTTCTTTCCCGCCATCAGCTAATTGGGGACGTCTTTTAACATCAATCGCTATACCCGGAGAACCAACAACACTGATCTGTTTAATGCGATTCTTCTCCACCACAATATCCACCGGGCCTACGGGTGGCGCCCCGGTACTGTTGATCAACGTAACGCCACGGATGATAAGCTGGTTCCAGGGACCATCACCTTCCTTAACCTCAGGAGCTTTCTTGATCTGGGAAAATGATAGGAAAGGAAAAATAAATGCAACAAGCAGAATAAATTTTCTCATGACCTGATTTTTGGAGGCAAAAAGTTACAGAAAAAGCCCATCCCGCATTCATTAAAGTTGAAAAGGCTTTCAATCCGCCTTCCCAAAGGGAAGGAGCGGGTGATCCTATAAGGAAGTTTCTCAAAGTCCCCTTCGGGGGATTTAGGGGGCCTCTATTGACCAGTTCATGCTTCCATCCTTTTCATCTTTTAATGAAATCCCTAATTGCGCAAGCTGGTTCCTTATTTTATCAGAAGTGGCAAAGTCTTTTTTATTTTTCGCTTCCTTACGGATATCGATCAGCAATTGCATGACTCCCTGCAGCTTGATATTATCTGCTTCACTGACATTCTTTAATCCTAAGATATCTTCAAGCCATGTTTTGAACCTTGATTGCAGCCCTTCAAAAGTTTTTTTCGATAAAGCTGTAACAGGAGTTGTTTTGTCTTTCATTGAATTAATAACCGGCACCAGTTCAAACATATTGGCCAATACTTTAGCCGTACTGAAATCATCATTCATGAATTCATCAAACTCCGCCAGTAACCCTTTTACTTTCTTTTCAAGCTCTTCATCTTGCCCCACTCCCCACTCACCACTCACCACTAACTTCCCTAAATTCTCATTGCCCTCCCACAACCTCTTCAATCCCTTCTCCGATGCCAGCAAGGCATCATTACTGAAATCCAATGTGCTCCTGTAATGTGTTTGCAGGATAAAGAAACGGATCGTCATCGGGTGAAAAGCTTTTTCGAGCATCGGGTGATCGCCGCTGAACAATTCAGTCAGTTTGATCACATTATTATAGCTCTTACCCATCTTACGGCCGTTAATAGTGATCATATTATTATGTATCCAGTAACGGACCGGCGCCTTATGATTGCAGATGGTGCTTTGCGCTATTTCACTTTCATGATGCGGAAATAAGAGGTCCATACCGCCGCCATGAATATCAAACTCTGCACCCAGGTATTTTGTAGCCATAGCCGAACATTCAATATGCCAACCGGGAAAACCCACGCCCCAGGGGCTTTGCCAGCGCATGATATGTTCAGGGGCTGCTGCTTTCCACAAAGCGAAATCTGCTTTGTCTCTTTTTTCTTCCTGCCCTTCCAGTTCTCTTGTTGTTTCCATCAGATCATCCAGCACTCTCCCGCTGAGTTTGCCATAATCATGTGAAGCGGCATATTTTTTTACATCAAAATAAACCGAGCCATTCATTTCATAGGCATAACCTGCTTTAATGATCTCCTGTATCATTCCGATCTGCTCTACAATATGCCCGGTGGCAGTTGGTTCAATGGTTGGCTTTAGTGTATTGAATTGTTCCATCGCCCAATGAAACAGGTTGGTATATTTCTGCACCAGTTCCATGGGTTCCAGTTTTTCAAGCACTGCTTTTTTAGAGATCTTATCTTCTGCCTCTCTTCCTTCTTCTTCAAAATGACCGGCATCAGTGATGTTGCGGACATAACGAACTTTGTAACCCAGATACATCAGGTAGCGATAGATCACATCAAAAGTTATATAGGGCCTTGCATGTCCAAGATGGCTTTCGCCGCTTACGGTAGGCCCGCAGACATACATACCCACATGCCCGGGAGTAAGGGGCGTAAAAACTTCTTTCTGCCTGCTGTAAGAATTATAGACTTTCAGTTCGCTCATAAGTATAGCTTTTAGCTGTTAGCCTTTAGCTATTAGCTTCGAAGAAATAAATGTGCCGCAAAAATAATGTTTCTCTGTCAGGCGGCGATTAATATTCACTTTAGCGGGCATGGGTTTTCAGTTGAACATCCGCCACCAGCATGTAATGATCAGAAAGATTTTTTACGATGCGGTTAAACTGTTTTATTTTAAAATGCCTGTCAGCAAAAATATAATCAATGCGAAGGGTGGGTGAAAGACCGGTAAATGTTCTGCCGATACCAAAGCCTTTTTTCAAAAAAGCATCCTGCATATTTCCCCGAATGGTATGATAGGTATAGGAATTGGGAATATCATTCAGGTCGGCGCATAACAAAACCGGGTGAGGGCTGTCTTCCAGCACTTCGCTGATAAGGTCAGCCTGTATGCTGCGGTTGGAGATCCCTCTTCTCAGTTTGGATAAAATACTCCTGGAGTTGCTCAGCAGGCTGTCTTCAACACTTTTTATCTGGTTTATTTTTTCATAATCCCTTTTGCCCAACTGTAAGGATTGAAGGTGTGTGGTGTAAATACGAATCGTATCATTATTCACTTTTAAATCTGCATGCAGCAATACATCCGGCAGGGTGGGCCGGGGATAGCGGATCAGGCCGCTGTCAACAACAGGGTACCGGGAAAAAATAATGGAACTATAATAAAGACTGTCGCCATCTGTGTCGAATGAAAAATAAAAATAAGGATAGCCCAGTTCTTTTTGTATCGGTGTTATATTATCATAAAAATCAGGAAGTGTGGAGGTATGAAATTCCTGCAGGCAGAGCACATCGGCATCCTGCTGTTTGATGAGGTCAAACATTTTAAGTCTTGCCTGGCTCCCTTTGTTATTGTTCCGTTTCATTTCAATGAACCGGTCCACATTCCAGGTAGCCACCCTGATGGTTTGCGGGTCTTTTTTATAATTAAACACACCAGGCTGGTGAAAAGCAAAAAAAACAATGATGCTTTTATAACCCAGCAGGAGAACGAATCCATTGATAAGCGCAAAGCGATATTTAAACAGGATGAGCCACCCGGCAATAATGATGATAATAATGACCAGCAAAAAAGGAAATGCAAGCCCCATAAAAGAAATAAACCACCATTTTTGAGGGTTCAGGTATGGCGCCAGGCAGGATAATAGAAAAAAGAAAACAACAATGATGTTGCAATAAATAAAAAACCGCTTGGTGAAGAGGCGAAACCTGGAGGCCATTGATGCAATTTAGTTAAAGGAGGTCAAATGGGTCATACCAGTCAAATAAGTCAAATGGGTCAAATACAAAGCTGCACTATCTGACTAATATGACAGATATGACCTATTTGACTTATATGACCTCTATGATTTTTATGACTTACTGACTAAATATTTTCCTTACTGGCCCTTTTTAATATTTCTTTTTCTTCATCGGTTAAAAAGTTATAACCATGCTGGTGTATTTTATCCAGTATTTCGTCAACCCGTTGCTGGGTCAGGTTGGAAGTTTTTATATAGGGCGTAGCAGATGATCTATAAA
>JBGPKR010000167.1:0-7858 GCA_041486045.1 Chitinophagaceae bacterium
GATGAAAATAACGTTGGGATCCTGGCGCAAGATAGAGCGAAGGCCTGCTGCAAATGTCAGCTCAGTTTTCGCGTTGGTTTGTATCTGGTTCACGCCTTTTAGGCGATATTCAACCGGGTCCTCAATCGTCGTGATATTTTTATCACGGGTATTAATAATTTTTAATATCGCGTAAATTGAAGTTGATTTCCCCGAGCCTGTTGGGCCGGTCGAAAGGATCATGCCGTATGATTTTACAAATCCATTAATAATTTTCTTCAAATCCTTTTCTTTCTTTTTCACATCATCCAAACTGTAAAATAAAGCAAGCCTCCTGCCATCTTTGTAATCCCCTTCAAGCAACCCGGATGGATCCTTTACAACAGCGCCTCTTAAAAATATCAGCCGGATGCAATCCTTTTTAAACAAATTGAATCCAACAATATATCTTTTATAGTCTTTGGGGTTAAATGGTTTCATTTTACCGGTGTAATAAAATGCCGGGGCGTTCCAGAATATTCCTTCCCCGATCTTTTTACCGGCGCTTAAAATAAATTTTCGCAAATATTGAATGGTATCCGATAAAGGATGCTCCAGCCTGCTTATAAATTCATCCACTTTTCCGGGTTCAGAAATCCCTGCAGCCAGGTTATTTTCCTTCTTCATTTGCTTTCATTTAATTTCAGATAATGATTACGCCACTTTATTCTTTATACAGATCCCCATTCAAATATTTTAATCCTGAATCAGGAATAATGGTAACGATCGTCTTTCCAGGCCCGATGATCCTTGCTCTTTGCATAGCTGCCCATACATTCGCTCCGCCCGTAATTCCTCCAAATACCCCTTCCATTCTTGCCAGTTTTCTTGTCGTGGTATAAGCATCTTCATCCGACACGGCTATTATTTCATCGGCCAGGTCAAGCCGGCAGATCGATGGCACGAACCCTGCCCCGATCCCTTCTAACCGATGCGTTCCTGATATATCAGCGCCGGAGAGGGAACGTACATGCAGCGGCTCAATGGGAATGCAGCGGATGCCCGGTATTTCCTTTTTAAATATCTCAGCATTGCCGGAGAAACATCCACCGGTACCGACTCCCATAATAAATTCATTAATTCTGTTTCCCAAAACAGCAATGATCTCTTTGGCCATATTGTGATAGGCATTCCTGTTATCAACATTATTAAACTGGTCCGTCCAGAAAATATTTGGATCCTTACTTAATTCCTTTGCCCTCGCCACCATAGAGTCAATTAGTTTGGCTGTTATTTTCCTGTTCTCGCTGGGAAATATTTCAAGCGTGGCCCCGAATGCCCGCATGGTCTGCAATTTTTCTTCAGCAAAAGCATCGGAGGATACAAAATGTGCACGGTAGCCTTTCGTGGCACATACCATGGCAAGGGAACTTCCCGTGCTGCCACCGGTATAGTCAATCACCATGCCGCCGGCTTTCAGTTGCCCTCTTTTTTCAGCGCCTTCGACCATGGAGAGAGCCATCCGGTCTTTCATACTCCCGGTGGGATTGGCGCCTTCATATTTTACATATATATCAGCAGCCCCCGGTTCAGAGAGTCGTTCTAATTTTAGTAGCGGTGTATTTCCAATTGCTTTCATATTTTAGTGGGGGTTGTTTTTTTTGCCCAAATGTATGCCCGTTTACTTGGATATTCAGAGGGATAATGTTCCCGTTCAAAACTGTCTATTATTTCAAATCCTGTTTCTGTCAGAAGTTCTATGATTTTTATTGGTTGAAAAAAATAAAAATCAATGTTTACCTGCTGGTCTAAAAATTCGTCCAGGTGAACCGGGTTGTCGCCGATATGAAAGGAGAACAGGAACTGGCCATTGACTGCTAATATTCTGTTGATCTCCCTAAATGCAATTTTGATCTGTGCATGGTCAAAATGTACGATAGAATAAAAGGCAATGGCAGCGCCGAATGTTTTGTCAGCATAGGGGAGGTTCAGCATGTCAGCGGTTTCAAAATTCAGCTGCGGGTTAATTTCTTTTGCAACCTTTACCATTTCCGGGGAGAGATCAACTCCAAGAATATCTTTCCAATCGCAATCAGCTAAATATTTTGTCGTTTGCCCCGGACCGCAGCCCAGGTCAATGAGTTTTCCCTTATCACGGTTTTCGGAAGCAAAAGCGGATAATAAAACCTGGTCAAGATGCTTATGGCTCAATTCATCTATGAACTTGTCAGCATAGTTTTTCGCGGTTTTGTTATAACATTCAATAATGTTTTTTTGTACTTGCATGGCAGGACTATAATTTTATTTCAAACAAACAGGCGGGATCATTACCATAATGGGCAGGAAGCCCATTGGTGTTTTTCAGATCAAACATACCGAGGAAATTAAAACCGGCGTTGCTGTAAAGTTTGATCAGCCTGGTATTATTGCCCAGTGTGTCTAACCGTATAAAATCTTTACCGTTGTCTTTTGCATATTGCCGGGCCCAGTCCACAATAACGGCAACAAAATTATTGCCCCTGAACTTTGGACTGGTAGCGATCCGGTGTATATAAACGGCTGCATCAGCATTTCTTTCTTCCCAGATCTGTTCATCACTGAAAGTAGTAGCCCACACACAGGCGATCTCATCCTCCATCATTATTTTCCACTGCCTTTTTTCTGCTACTTCTGTTTCCACCAGCTGCTGTTCAAACTCCGGCCACACCACTACTGTTTGTTTTGATCGCTGCCAGGCGGATGCGATGCCGTAAAGCCGGAATATTTCAGGAATATCCTTTATGGTAGAATTTTGTATTTGCATGGCTGCTGCAAGATAATTCTTAATTAAAATTGACATGTGGGAAACCTGACCGGCGGAAAAATCTTACCCGCAAATGGTATTTTTCGATTTGAAAGTTTCCGCCAGCAATTTTTGAACGACGGAGAAGTCGATCTTTCCGGGTTTTGAATACCGGATGCATCCTTTGCCAACACTTATTCCCTTGAGTTGATCCCGGTATTTTTCCATAACATCCGTCTTTAGAATATAAAGACCAATGAAATGTTTCTGGCTGACGAAGCCGGCCTCAGCAATATTATTTTTCTCATAACAGGGTCCGCCATACCGCATGGTCTCCTTGTAGCCTTTGAGTTCTTTCAGACATAATTCCCTGATCTGCTTAAGGGCTTTCAATCTTTCAGGCGGAACTTCTTTTAAATAGTCATTTACTGTGGCTGCTTTGCTTTGCATGCTGCAATTGTTAACACAATAACTAAAATTACAGCACTCTATTCAAATCACCATTCTTAATTCCCCGGAGTGTTTGGTGGTTGCCGGATGATGCAACTACCAAGGAGTGATTATTTATAAATAGAATAACTGGCCATACCGGCTGTTACCATTTTAGTTGATATCCTTTCCCGCTTTCAGTTTCTCAATATTTGCGTTGATGCCGGTTTTTAACTGTGGAGCAGGGGCCTGAACTAATGCTTTATTTGCATATTCCAGTGCTTTTGCATAATCAGCTTTTGCTGAGTAAGCAAAAGATAATCCATTGTTAACAGCATATACATCCCCATACTTTGCCCGGGCAGCGAGCATAATATCCAGGGCCCTGTCTTTTCGTTTTTGTACAAGTAATGCCCTGCCGTAAGAGATATGCTGACTGATATTTGCTATTGATAGCCCTGTATTCATTACTGAATCAGCTTCTGACAGGCGGTTGAGTTTTTCATATCCTGTTGCCAGGTTTTTGTATGCGTCAAAACCTGATTGTCCAAAAGGCTGCCCGCTTACAGCCCTTCGGGCCCAGCCCAATGCTTCCTCCATATTTATGTTTTTATCAAAGCAATACATGGAGGCCTGAAGCCAGTTAGCACTGATAAATCCTTTAACGCCTATTGCCTGCTCCCTTATCCTGGCCAGGACAATATTGTCAACATCCACTTCCACTTTAAAAGGTACAGATAGTTTCTCCCATTGCATGGCAATTACGCAACTTTTCTCTTTGTGTTCGATAAATTCATACTTAAGCCATTCCACAGATTTGTCCAATGCTATGGGTTTCACTTTCACTCTCAGAACATCATCGGCTTCCCTGTAATAAAAACTACCCCAGGCCTCAGTTTCCCTGGAAAAAATCAATAGAACACTATCGGTCCCCATTGCCATAAAAAGGGCATAAGAGCCGGCTTTTAAGTTCATGCCCTCCACTTTTACATCATGCTCGAAACTGATGACAGTCGCTTCATTAGCTCCGGCCCTCCAGGGGCTGGTATTTCTGTTGCTGATAAAACTGAAGGTGCCGAAGTCATTTGCTACCACTCCTCCCCATATTTTACCTTCACGCCCCTTTACACCGGGCCTGGAATATTTAATACTGATACTTGTGATGCCTACTTCCTCTGAAATGCTTGCCCGGGGATTAAACCCGACTGCTGGTATATCCATTTGAGCAGTTGTAACTATTGCAGTAAGCGTAATTGCAACCGAAAGAATAATCTGTTTCATAATTGTTGTTTTTGATGTAATGTTTTTATTTAGCTTGTGCAGAACTAAAAATCCCAAACAAGTCGTATGGCTTTTTACTGAATTGATCGTTAAATAACCCGGCTGCAAGGGAAATGAATGCGATAAAAGCAAGCACAATGAACAGCTGAACCCCGGATGTTTTTTGAATAGCCTGTTTTGATCCTGCATCACAAATTTCGCCGGGGCAGTACTGCGCTTTTCCCTTATAAAAAATTGAATAAAATTTACATCCCAGACAAATACCAAACGCTGATTCAAAGAACAGGAATACCAGGCAAACCAGGCAGATTATACCCGTTACCGGGCTATATGAATTAACGACCACCATCAAAATGAACATGGTAGCTGAGAGGGCTATACCAATTATCCATGCAAACTTTTTCTGCCGGGCCCCCACATATTCGGGTGACTGGTTGCGAACGATCAATCGCCCGATTATTAATGTAGGAGAAAATTTGGGGTTAATAAAAACACGTATGATGAAATCAGTAAGAAAAAAAGTTATGACATACTTTATTGGTAAAAAATTGTTTTTAAACACGATCAGCATCAGCGAAATGAACGTCGCTAAAAAAAGTATTCCTGCTGATGCCCTTATTTCTCTTTCATTTAAAACGGGAATATTATATCCCTCTACATTTTCTCCGAATTGTATTGTTTTATTCATTTTTTCAGTCTTTACGGTAAGCATTTAATGTTCTTATGCAAGAGTATCTAATAAATGGAAACGGGAGAAGCTGTGGTCAATGAACAGCAGGTTATGGTAAACAAACAACTCCGTTTGACAAACCACCTGACCCGGAAGGATAAATAAATGTGTAACAGTTACCGGGGAAAATGAAGTAGTTGAATGATCGTTGGTATCCTTATCCGGGTCATTCGTTGACAAAAAGGTCAATTTCATAGACTATAAAATGAAAAGGGAAAGATTTGCCGATATTTATGGTCATTAAAGTAAGATGAGCACAATGATCAACAGGGAAAAACTACGACCTTATATATGGGCCACGCTGCTCTTTTTTTTTATATCATTTGGTTACGGTATAATAAATTACCCGGAAAGTTTTTTTGCCGTACTGTTTGATAACCTTTGGTATATTGCTTATGTTATTGTTCTCAATTTTATACTGTTCGAATACTCCATAGCTTTTGTATTACGAAAAAGAAAAAGCATTATTTATAATATTCTTCTTGGCATCCTGCTTTTATGGCTTTATATGATGCTGTATTCCTGTGGTGCATATGTATGGCGATTGCTCGGGATTCAATTACATATTTATACTCCTTTTGGTGAATTCAAAACATTTAGTCTTTTGCTGGAAAATCAAATGGCGTATAGTGCAGGCTCTGTTTTCTTTTTTGGAGTTACCAGGCATATTTATCGTTATGTAAAATTAAAACAGGCCGCCCAGCAGCTGCTCATTGAAAAGCAGGCGGCTGAATTAAACTATCTCCGGTCACAAACCAACCCGCATTTTTTATTCAATACCTTGAATAATATTTATTCACTGACAAGGGATAAATCGGACCTGGCCCCTGAATCGATCTTACGGTTATCGAAGATATTGCGTTTTATGCTCTATGAAACAAGTGGAAAGTATATAGCGATTGAACAGGAGTTAAAAATTATCAGTGATTATATTGCATTGGAAAAATTGCGCTATGATGAATCATTACGCATTAATTTTAACCAGGATATTGAAGATATGAAACAGGCCCTGCCACCCCTGCTGCTGATACCGCTGGTGGAGAATGCATTCAAACATGGTGTTTCTGAAACAAGGGTTCAGCCCTTTGTTGATATACATCTTTCCGTTAATAAGCGCCAGTTGGTATTTGTGGTGAAAAATTCCACTGAATCATACACCGGGGAGGGGGCCGTTAAAGAAAATATCGGTCTTTCTAACCTGAGGCGCCAGCTGGAATTATTATATACAGATTATGATTTATCAGTTCAACAGGGCCCCACCATATTTACCGCTACGTTAAAAATCAATCTTGGAAGCCATGTCTAAAATAAAATGCATTATCGTAGAGGACGAACCATTGGCAACAAAGGTCTTATCGGATTATATTTCGCAGGTGCCTTTCCTCGAATTACAGGGAGCTTTTAAAGATGCTATCATGGCAACGGACTGGCTGCGGGAACATCATCCTGATCTTATTTTTTTGGATATTCATCTGCCAAAATTAAAAGGCATGGCCTTTTTAAAAACGCTTGCACATCCGCCGGCGGTGATCATTACAACCGCCTATCATCAATATGCGGTGGAGGGGTTTAACCTGAACGTAACAGATTACCTGCTCAAGCCATTTGAGTTTGAAAGGTTTTTAACGGCTGTAACCAAGGTAAGAACTGCACAGGGCGAAAGGTTGAAAACAAATGAGGCGGAGGAGATAAAAGATCACCTGTTCCTGAATGTGCAGAAAAAGAAGGTAAAGATCTTGTTTTCCGAGATCGTTTATATAGAAAGCCAGGAGGAGTATATCAAGTTGGTCACTACCAAAAAAGTATATTTTTCAAAAGTAACGACCAGCGAAATGGAAACCCTTTTACCGGCCCATCTCTTCAAACGTATTCACCGGTCCTATATCGTTTCGTTAAAGAAAATTGATTCTTATAATTCCGAGATGGTGGAGGTGAGCGGCATTTCCATTCCTATCGGCAGAAGTTACAGGCATGTCATTGAAGACCTGTAGTTACAAAACGATAAGGTTAGAAGACCGGGAAGGGCGAATGATTTATATAGTTTTTGTATCCATTACAGCAGTAGTTCAGCAGTTGGAAAATCCTGTTTAACTTCATCCAATGATGTTGACAGTCTGGCAGGGTTTAATAGGCTTTGGTTTGATCCTTTTAATAATACTTTTTGTCTTCCGGGTAAGTATAGCAAAAGACATCGTTTTTCTCCCGGAGAATTACAGGGAGTTGCTTACTGATTACGTAAAATTTTACCGGCAACTGGATGAGGAAGGAAAAGGAAGATTTGAAAAAAGGATCGAACATTTTTTATCGGCCATAAAAATAACAGGGGTCAATGCTGTTGCAGAAGATCTTGACCGGCTTTTAATTGCATCCGGGGCCATCATTCCTGTATTTGCCATTACCGACTGGCAATATTTCAACCTGCATGAAGTTTTATTATACCCCGGGGCTTTCAATGAAGATTTTGACCAGGCAGGTTCGGACCGCCCTATTGCAGGCATGGTGGGCACCGGTGCTATGCAATATGCCATGATCATTACCAAATGGCAATTGAGGCAGGGGTTTATCAATGAACAGGATACCCGCAATACCGCAATACATGAATTTGTTCATTTGATAGATAAAATGGATGGAACTTTTGATGGTGTTCCGGAAATTATTTTAGAGCGGAAATACAAGGA
>JBGPKR010000168.1:0-7780 GCA_041486045.1 Chitinophagaceae bacterium
AATTATAACAACCGGAATGATGTTTCTTACCAGACATTTTATGACGAATTAAGTCCCTATGGCCGCTGGATAGACTATCCGGATTATGGCTATGTATGGGTGCCGGATGCCGGGCCTGATTTTCGTCCTTACAGTACCAGTGGGCACTGGGTATGGACGGATGATTATGAATGGATGTGGGTATCTGATTATGACTGGGGATGGGCCCCTTTCCACTATGGCCGTTGGGAAGAAGACAATGACTATGGATGGTTCTGGGTTCCTGGTTATGACTGGTCTCCTGCCTGGGTAGCCTGGAGAGATGGTGGCGATTATTATGGCTGGGCTCCGCTGAGACCGGGGATTAACATCAGTATTAATTTTAATATCGGCGGCTATTCTCCGCCTTATGATTACTGGAGTTTTGCCCCGCGGCGATATATCACATCACCCCGCATTTTTGATTATTGTGTTGACCGCCGGCAAAATGTGACCATCATTAATTACACAACTATCATTATCAATAATAATAACCATTATGGCACTAATTATGGTTTCAGGTCAGGTCCCAGCCGCTATGAGGCAGAAAGATATTGTGGCAGGATCAACCCGGTAAGGTTCCGTGACAGCTACACTCCTGGCAGAACACAATTCAGGAATAATGAAGTAAGTTTTTATCGTCCCAATGTCCGGCATGATGATGACCGGCGCATTGCACCCCGTCAGTTTGATCGCTATGAAAACAGGGGTGACAATCGTACAGCAAGAAATGATAATGGTTTCAGGAGAAATGATAATAATGTAAATGACCGCAATAATAACCGGGTACCGGACAGGAGAGACAATAATGATTTCAGGCAGCCGCGGAATAATAACGACAATAATGGACAGACAAACCGTACAAATGATAACAGGATTAGCAGACCGGCAGAAAGAATTGACAGAAACCCCAACCCCGGAAATAATAACAACAACCGTCGTTTTGACCGGCCCAATGATAATAATGGAAACAGGAATACACCCGTCCGTCAGCAGGATGTGAGAAGCAATGATCAGCCACAGCGGCAACAGCCGCAACAAATGGAGCGGAGGCAGGAACAACAACCCCGCCAGTTTGAGCGTCGTCAACAGGATGTGAGAAGCAATGATCAGCCACAGCAACAACAGCCGCAACAAATGGAGCGGAAGCAGGAACAACAATCCCGCCAGTTTGAGCGTCGTCAACAGGATGTGAGAAGCATTGATCAGCCACAGCGACAACAGCCGCAACAAATGGAACGGAGACAGGAACAAAAGCAACAACCCGTTCAACAAATGGAACGGAGGCAGGAACCGCAAACCAGGCAATCAGACCGCCGGGATGATGGCAACCGCCAGCAAAATACGGGTGACAGAAATAACGGAAATGGCAATAACCGCAGAAGATTTTAGATCAGTCCTGATAAATAAAAAAGACCCTGTCTGCCTTAAGCGGATGGGGTCTTTGTTTGAAATGTCTTTGGGTAAAATATCTTATCCGACCTTTTTTACATTTACGGCATTCATGCCTTTTTTGCCTTCCTGCAGGTCAAATTCCACTTTGTCTCCTTCGTTAACCTGGTCAATCAGGCCGCTGGAATGAACAAAAGTCTCTTTGTTTGAATCATCATGTTTAATGAAGCCGAATCCTTTTTCACGGTTGAAAAACTTAACGGTTCCCTGGTTTTTGTCGCTCATTGTATTTGTATTATTGTTTAAAGGGCGTAAAGGTAAGGTTTTAAAACTGTAACCGTAGGAATTAAAATCCTGCTATTCAAACCTCCTCAGATCAACCTGTAGTGAAAATGTTATTCAGGTGCTAAAAATTGGCCTGTTAAATATTAATAAGTAACTTTTCTCTCTAAAATTTTTAATATGAATACCATTGAAATGCGTCTTCAAAAGCTCGAAGCTACTAATCGCCGTTATAAAATTATTCTTGTTTTAATGCTTGCTTCATTTGCAACCATCTTTATGGCATTCAGGAACCCCAAAACTGTTCCCGATGTCATACAAGCCAAAAGATTTGAGGTCGTTGATGATTATGGCAATGTATTGGTTAACCTGACCCAGGATGATGGCAAAGGACTTATTAAAACATACAATAAAGAGGGAAAAAAACTGGTGAATATCACCTATACTACCAACCAGGAAGGTTATATCGGATTAGAAGATGGCAATGGACAGGAAACGATGCGGCTCAGCAGTTCCAACGAAGGTGGGGGAGGTTATATAGGAGTTTTTAATCCTTCCGGTAAAAGGACCCTTACCTTATGCAATGATAATAGCGGTGGCAATGTTTATGTAAGCAATAGTGACGGAAACAGCCGGGCCACCATTCAATGCAACAGCAGTGCCGGGGGATTCATGGCGCTTTATAATTCCAGCGGGTATACAGCCGTCAAGCTTACGCAAACCAGCAGCGGGAATGGTGATTTGTATGTTAATAATTATAACGGGGATGAGCGGGTGAGACTTTCCGTCAGCAGTTCCGCAGGCAATGTCCAATTAAAAAATAACAGCAAAACCATGATAGTGGAGTTGGGGGGTACCTCAGGTGAAAACGGTACGATCAATACCTACAATACAAGCGGAACATTTGTCCAGGGAATTGGCAGTAGTTATTAACGTTTAAGCTTCCGTTTCCATCCTTCGACAACCTGTCTGCCGGCCTTGCTCCGTGCTCCGTCGCGGACAGCCGTCGGCCAAAGCCTATGGCGTCGGACGAAGCTATAGCGCAAGCGACTGAAGCTACAGCGAAGGGGATGTAGGCAGGCTCAGGATGACGGAGAACCAATCAGGCAGTAGTTTCCATATAGCTTTCAATTGGTTCGCAGGTACAGATAAGATGCCTGTCGCCATGTGTATTATTCACTCTTGCCACTGCCGGCCAGAATTTATTTTGGGTAACATAATACAACGGGAAAGCAGCTTCTTGTCTTGTATATGGATGAGTCCATTCATCAGCCGTTACCACTGACTGGGTATGCGGTGCATTCTTTAATGGATTATCTTTTTTATCTGCTTTACCTTCTTCAATCGCTTTTATCTCCTGGTGGATAGAGAGTAAGGCATCGCAGAAACGGTCCAATTCAGCCTTGTCTTCACTTTCCGTGGGTTCAATCATTATTGTCCCCGGAACCGGGAAACTCATCGTGGGTGCATGAAAGCCATAATCAATCAAACGTTTTGCCACATCTTCTGCCTCTACTTCGGCACTTTTTTTAAATGGTCTTAAGTCAACAATGAATTCATGGGCACACTGTCCGTTATGATTAGTGTATAAAATATCATACTTTCCTTCCAATCTTGCCCGCATATAGTTGGCGTTGAGAATGGCATATTCAGTTGCAGCTTGTACACCTTCATTGCCAAGCATACGGATATAGCCGTAGCTGATTAATAATATCGAAGCAGAACCGTAAGGAGCAGCGGAGACCGCACCGTGAGTTGTGAGTTGTGAGTTGTGAGTATCGTGGCCCACTGACCACTCACCACTCCGCACTGACACATGCTTTGGTAAATATGCAGCAAGATGTTTTTTCACACAGATCGGTCCCATACCAGGCCCGCCTCCACCATGTGGAATGGCAAAAGTTTTATGCAGGTTCAGGTGACATACATCCGCGCCGATCAAACCGGGTGCAGTCAACCCCACCTGTGCATTCATATTGGCGCCATCCATATATACCTGTCCGCCGTACTGGTGAACGATCTCTGTAATTTCTTTTACTGTTTCTTCATATACTCCATACGTACTTGGATAAGTGATCATGATGCCGGCGAGTTCATTGCTGTATTGGGATGCTTTGGCTTTCAGATCTTCAACATCTATATAACCATTCTCCAATGCTTTCACAACAACTACTTTCATCCCGGCCATTACGGCTGATGCAGGATTGGTACCATGTGCAGAAACAGGGATCAGCATTATCTTCCTGTTATGATGCCCGTTGGCTTCATGGAATGCCCGGATCGTTAAGAGACCGCAATACTCTCCCTGTGCGCCGCTATTAGGTTGCAGGCTGCAGGCATCGAAAGCAGTTATTTCACAGAGATATTTACTTAATTCATCAAGGATGTATTGATATCCTTCTGTCTGACTGGCCGGGGCAAAAGGATGCATCATGCTCCATTGTCTCCAGCTAAGCGGCATCATTTCAGATGCTGCATTCAGCTTCATCGTACAACTTCCAAGGGAGATCATCGACGTATTCAATGAAAGGTCTTTATTTTCCAGTTGTTTGATATAACGCATCATCTGGCTTTCACTGTGATGGGTATTAAAAACAGGATGAGTTAAGAAAGCCGAAGTTCTTGATAGAGCGGAAGGGATATGATGCAGTTCAGCATCCTGGGGAATATCAAAAGCCACCGGGTCTTTATCGTTTTCAAAACAATTGATCAGGTCATACAGATCAGCCACATCGGTTGTTTCATCCGGTGAAATACCGATATGGTTGTTATCAATATAGCGAAGGTTAATAAATTGCCGTTCTGCTTTGGCTTTAATAGCAGCCACATTCTTTGTTTTTACTACAATGGTATCAAAGAAATTACCTGATACTAATTCAAATCCTCTTTCCTTAATAGCTTCTGCTACAGTCTGTGTAAGCAAAGCAATTCTTGTGGCAATATTCTTCAATCCATCCGGGCCATGATAAACGGCATACATCGCCGCCATATTAGCCAGCAATGCCTGGGCCGTACAAATATTGGAAGTGGCTTTTTCTCTTTTGATGTGCTGCTCTCTTGTTTGTAAGGCCATCCGCAAAGCCCTGTTGCCCTGTGCATCTATACTGATCCCGATGATGCGGCCGGGGATGCTTCTTTTAAAATCATCTTTGGCGGCAAAGAAAGCAGCATGTGGCCCGCCATATCCAAGCGGTACGCCAAAACGCTGGGCAGAACCAACGGCCACATCAGCGCCGAGTTCACCGGGAGGAGTTAATAATGTTAATGCCAGCAGATCGGTTGCCATGACCACATAGCCACCTGCGGCATGAACAGCAACAATAAAATTCCTGTAATCTTCTATTGAACCTTTGTCATTCGGGTATTGAACGATCGCACCAAAATAAGCTCCATCAATGGATGATGTTTTATAATCAGCTTCAATAATTTCAATCCCCACCGGCTTTGCTCTTGTTCTCAATACATCTTTTGTTTGCGGGAATATTTCCCGGTCAACAAAAAACTTGGGTCTTTCAATATGGTCCTGTTTATTCAGGGTGTTAAAGAACATCGTCATAGCTTCGGCAGCAGCTGTTGCCTCATCCAATAAAGAAGCATTGGCGATGGGTAATGCGGTTAGATCACTCACCATGGTCTGAAAATTCAACAGGCTTTCCAGGCGCCCCTGTGAGATCTCGGCCTGGTAAGGGGTGTACTGGGTGTACCATCCCGGGTTTTCAAAAACATTTCTGAGAATAACGGAAGGAATGATGCTGTCATAATATCCCTGGCCGATATAATTGGAAAAAACTTTATTCTTCAGCGAAATTTCTTTGATATGTTTCAGGTATTCATGTTCACTCATGGCCGAAGGCAGGTTCAGCAGGCCGCTCATCCTGATCGTTGGCGGAACTGTTTTGTCAATCAGTTCATTTAAACTGCTGACGCCGATCTTTTTCAGCATTCGTTTCGTGTCATGATCATTCGGTCCGATGTGGCGTGAAGCGAATTCATTTGCCTGTTGTTCAAAAAGGGTCATAGTTGAATAGTCATTTAGTCAAATGGGTCAAATAAGAAGGTCAAATAAGTCAAACAGGTCATATAAGTCAGGGTCTTGTATTTGACTTATATGACAAAATGTGACTTTTTAGCGGGGCAAAGTTACGGGCAGCGGGGCAGATTTCCCTGCGATCAAAGCATAGTTTCTTTTTCCATTTTTCTCAACTCATCACTCGTATGGGTACTGCCATCGTGGCTCCAACCGGGAGGGCCAAAAAGATAGTTCCAGCGTTGTTTAAATGTCAGGCCTTTTTTGCGGAGGTCTTTCCCGATATTTTTCCATTCGTGGATAATAAGATTAACAGGGTCCTCTTTTTCCAGGGGTTTGGTGAGACCATATTTTATGGGTTGATATTTTTCTGCAGTCAATTCCGGCTGAAAAGTACCAAACAATTTATCCCATATGATCAGGAACATGCCCATGTTCTTGTCCAGGTATTTTGGATTGGAACCATGATGCACCCGGTGGTGCGAGGGGGTGACGAGAAAATATTCCAGCCAGCCGGCTTTGTTTATTTTTTCTGTGTGAACCAGTATGCCCCATGTTTGCGTGGCAGCATAGATAAAAGCAATGTCAATCGGTTGAAAACCCAGTAAGGCGATCGGGATAAAATAAATAAAACGATACAGCGGCTCCATCACGGATGAACGAAAGCCAACCGTTAAATTGAAATGGGGTGAAGAATGATGCGTGACATGGGTGGCCCAGAATAGCCGGCAGACATGATCTACCCGGTGCAGCCAGTAATACATGAAATCTTCAAAGACCAGTAAAACGATCCAATAGATCCATGGATTTTTGATAGGTTCAGTGAACCGGTGGTCATAAAAGAAAGAAAGTACGATGCCGATATAAATAGCCCGGAACAAAAGGTCGATCCCGGCATTCAACAGCATCATGTAAATATTCTGGATCGAATCCTTCCAGGTATAGCTTGGCTGTTTGCGGAGATGGCTGAGAAAAAGCTCCAGCCCTATCACTATTAAATAGAGCGGAGTGGTTATCAGAATCAATAATTGTTCCCTCGCAGTTCCCATGTGGCGCAAAAATAACGAAAGTCAAACAGGTCAAATAAGTCATATAAATCAAACCTGAAAACACATTATTTGACCCATTTGACCTATATGACTTTTATGACTTACCCTTATCTTGCATTATGTCCAAAGACATTCTTGCCAACTGGGAAAAGAAATCAGGTGAAAGGCAGAAAGAGTACAAAAAATTCCTGCACCGGGCCAATAAGAACAAAGTGCTGAAACAATTACCTGCACTGAATGAAGAAGCTTTTGAAAAAATTGATTGCCTGCAATGCGCCAATTGCTGTAAAAATTATTCCCCCCGTTTTACTCCTCCTGAAATAAAACGTATCAGCAAGTACCTGGGCATGAAAGAAGGTGATTTCAAGGAAAAATACCTGCTGACAGACGAGGACGGGGATCATGTAACCAAAACAAAACCCTGTCCTTTCCTCGGCGACGATAATTATTGCAGCATTTATGAAGTTCGCCCCACCGATTGTGTCCGCTTTCCCTATATGGATGATGATTTCATGCTGAAACGACAGCCACTGGCTTTGAAGAACTCCACTTTTTGCCCGATCACTTATTATGTGATTGAAAAATTGATAGAGGTGGAGAAGGGGAAATAAATTTTCCTTACCTTTTGCTCTAAATTATTTACTATGCCACGTTATGTTATTGAAAGAGAAATACCCGGTGCCGGCAAACTCACAAAGGATGAGCTTCATGGAATCGCACAAAAATCCTGTAGTGTTATAAAGGAATTGGGGCCTTCTATCCAATGGGTGGAAAGTTATGTTACGGAAGATAAGATCTATTGCATCTACAACGCTCCCGGTAAGGAAATCCTGAAAAAGCATGCTGAGCAGGGAGGTTTTCCGGCTAACCGGATTGAGGAAATAAAGAATGTGATAAGCCCGGTGACGGCAGAGTGATTTTTTGCCGATATTACTGAACTATCGCCTGTGTTCAATTCTTCCACCGGAGGAATTGAACACTTTATTGTCAGGCCGCTATTGAGCATTTTCGG
>JBGPKR010000169.1:0-7779 GCA_041486045.1 Chitinophagaceae bacterium
AATAGTATTGATTACCAGTGCCCTTCCTAACCAATTGAAACCGGATTTAGGTGGTCAAGTCCTCCGGATTTTCCACCTTTGCCATCAAAAGTACTTGCTAGCACAATACAATCATTACACAAATTGAAGAAAGGAAAATTGATTAGGGTGGAGTCATTGTATTACTGAAATGAGAGTTATAATTAGTCTGCTAAGGATTTACAGAATAATCCAAAAGAGATTCTGACCTTCTTTCGTAAAACTCTGGTAAAGAATTTCTTGGCTGAATTCGCAAAGCCTTGGTGAAAATCTGGTGAATTAACTTCATGCCTTAAGCCTGATTGGAGCTACTATTTTTTGTTAGCACTTAACGATCAGAGCTTTGTGAAGGTGTGGAATTAGAAATCCGTCTGCCCATAACCGCTACTGATTGAAAATATTTTAAGGAAGTTAATAACCAAAGTTGAATGTTGCTTGTCCCGACCGAACCAAAGCTTGGATTTGCAAATTGCTGATTGTACTTCCGTCGGGCCACACTTGCACAAAGTTCATGTTGTACGCTGGCATAAGAACTTTACAAAGTAATTTTATTTTACAATTTGGAAATTCTTGCTTTAGCAAAGAGGAATTTATCACCATTGGTCTAAATACTTTTAAGGAATAATAACAACTGTTCCTTTTGCTAATCCTTTACCGAAATCGCTATTTCTGCATTGATTGACTGTTTCTTCTAAATTGTTCCTTTTTCTTAGGTATAAATCATAAGGCGAAGGTAAAAAATTCATAATAGGAGTTGCCTCTGGTGATGGAATAAATGGCTTTTCAATACCATTCTTATTATCTGAATTGTCTTTAAGCCAATCTTTGAATTTATCAAAATGTTCAGTGAGTATACCCTCCAGAAGTTCTTTGATGCCTTTGGAAAGAGCTTCTTTAAATGCGGCAGTTTTTTCGACCTTTTCAATCTCATTAATTTTTCGCAGCTCAGTTCTTCTCAAAGGGTTTTGAGGTTCACCTAATTTCATAGGTGCTTCTGCAACGATTCCCATTAATTTTTCTAATACGTGACTATTGGGGTTTGCCTTGATCAGTGGTACGAATCCCGGGAACACCTTTGAAACATCATACAATTTCACACTCGTTCCATCAACACACCTGTATTCATATGTCCACATTAAATGCGTATAGTCTTTGCTGTAGGCCAATCGCAGACCAGGCAATCCATCATCAAATACTTTTTTTGTTTCGCAGGTTAACTGCTTTTGCTTGATCGTTTCTTCAAAATTTTTCCGTGAACCTACATTAAAATCTGAAATGTATTCATCCACCGACTTGTCGTTCCTGTTCACGTCGTTCGGGATAATGTCGCTTTCAGGAGTGGTCGTCGGTATCCAGTCACCTGATGCAATCTTATCTTTTTCCCTGGCTATGTCTGCTTTCTTCCCCAGCATTTTTATGAGCGTATCAGAAAAAAAGCCGTTGTTGGCACTTTTAATCAAAATTTCAATCTCCTTAGTCGTAAGTTCACTTTCTGCCAGTATAATTAAAGTACCAACCCATGCCCGTTCCCCAGACATTTCAGATCCACGCCAGGGTCCGGGCCCTATCAGCGGATGTATATTCATCCATCTTTGCGGCAAAGTGTACTCAATAATAGGCCCGGTGCTGCCTGATACGGCAGCACTGCTCGCTGGGCTGCGGCTGACGTTAACAAAATGTGGACTGTGAATGCCCATTGCCGCGGCAGTAAAACTGGGAGCATCAACGGCTTTTTGCAATACTTTGGTTTCGTCCAGAGTCTGATTGTTTTGCGGAACTGTGTTTATCTTATCATCATTTTTATAAAAAAGTTTACTCAAGTTGAAGGTAACCAGTGGCGTTTCATTATTTTTTGACAATCCGAGCTGCAGGTCTTTTAATTCTGGCGACGAGGATAAACGGACATTGAAACCCCTTACTGAAATATCCAGGTGAATCTGTGTATTGCCCTGATCATCTCTTGTCACACCAATCATAAATCCTCCATCATCTTTACCTTCATTCGCCCTGTCGATAACCGCCTTGCCGTTTGCAGCCGCATTTGCTTCAATCAGTTGCTGGGCTTGTCTCCAGTATTCTTTTATGGCATTTACAAAGGCAACTGTAGGGGTATTATCGGGGGTAAAATCTCCACCCAGGCCGAAGCTGACCAATTCGTTTAAATAAGTGATTTCTGTGTTGTAGACTGATCCAATATCACTGCCAAAGAGCAGCGACCTGTTTCGGATCCCGATACCAAGCGGCCGGGCATATTCGTATCCAGACTCGCTTATCAAACGATGAAACGTGCTGCTGAAATAATCCAGGTTGTTGTGGCTCAAAACAGCGGTTGTTAATTTTTGTACTTCATTTATGGTAGAGCCTGCAAGGTCAAGGTTAAATTTTCTCAGGAACAATGGATCGGCTTTGATGATTCTTTTTAATTCTGCTGGAAGGGCAGGCAAGTTTCCTTCAAGATTTACAAATTTTGTCTGGCTGCCAGTGCTCACTTGGTAGATCGCTGCAAACTTTGTCAAATCCGGGTTCAGTAACATTTGCCGGATAAAAATCTTTGTGTCGGCATTTATTGTAAGATTGTTCAAATCCCATGCATTCAAAAAATTCTCCAATTTCCTTAAACTTGCTATATTCTTATCGTTCCCTTCAATAGCTTCTTTTTTTTTGCGGTTTTCATTCGTAATAATGTCGAGGTTACATAAAAAATCAAAAAAATCACAATCCTGTTTATCACTCAGGCCTGAATTATGCTGTCGCAGGATTTCATTCAGGCGCCTGAAAGAAGAAGCCAGCAACAACGTTAAAGTGGGTTGAAGATATCCATCTTTAAGTCTTTCATATTGTGTATCCGAACTGCAAACTTGCTGCCCCATAAATGAAACAATTCCACCAGGCATTCCAAATGCTAAAGAAGTTCTCCACCTTGGATCAAGGTCGTCAGGCATCGTCAATCTTAATGGTACAGTATCAACCAGCATAACAGGCCTTAATGCAAATGTATTCTTCACTGCCAGCTCAACTGGCCCCTCATTGTAATAGCGAAATGCATGGGCTGCAATTGCTTCTTCAAAATCTGCCCAGATACCGCCTTCATTGGTTACATAGCCCATCGAATAATTAAGAGAGGTGTTGGGATCCAGTTGTATAAAATTTAATAAGGATTTGTGAAAGGATAGCCTTCCTGCGATTTTTGCAAAATCATTCGACGCAAAACTATAATCGAGCAAATCATATATTCTTGGATATTGGAGTAACACAGGCAGTTGAAATACCGGTATAACCCCTGTCCAGGTAATTTTCGAATGTTCGCCATTGGCTCCTGCTAAATCCAAGGTTTCCTCATATAAGCCTTCTGAAAGCGATAGCCTCCTTTTCAAAACATTGATCTTGGCAATTTTAAAATGAACCGCAGCAATAGGCGCACGGCGGCTGATGTAGAAGAACGGTTGGCTTATTACAGTTCTTTTAAGAAGATGAAAGGCTTTCGCCATGTGTTGCAGGGAGAACAGCAAAGAGACCTGATGCTGACTCCTGATTTTATGAATGGCATCAGTAAGTTGCAGCAGTTTGGGTTTACGTATGATATTTTGATCTACCCTGACCAGTTGCCATACGTTCCCCGGTTTGTAACTTCATTTCCGGATCAGAAATTTGTGATCGATCATATGGCAAAGCCAAATATCAAAGAAAAAAATATTGAGGGGTGGAAGAAAGATATAGAAGCACTTGCCCGGTACGAAAATGTTTATTGCAAGATATCAGGCATGGTTACCGAAGCTGATTGGCATAACTGGAAGCCCGGAGATTTTACCACCTGCCTGGATGTTGTGGTAAATACTTTTGGTGTAAAGAGAATTATGTATGGTTCTGATTGGCCAGTATGTTTGGTAGCGGGTAGTTATGACAGTATGATCAATATTGTGAAAAGATATTTTTCATCATACAGTAAAGATGAACAGGACCTTTTTTTTGGAGAAAATGCAACTCAATTTTATAATCTTACTTAAACTATCAAAATGAATTTAGGATTAAATGATAAAGTAATCATCGTTACTGGCGCTGCCAAAGGCATTGGTGAAGGCATTGCCAGACTGTTGGCCAGTGAAGGCGCTATTGTGGTAATTGTCGGCCGGAATGAAGCTGACAATAATAAAATCGTGCAGGCGATAGAAGCCAATAAGGGCAAGGCTTTCCAGGTGGTTGCAGAATTATCTGTTCCTGCTGATTGTGAAAATGCGGTGAAGAAAGTGGTTGAAAAATTCGGGCAGATCAATGGGCTGGTAAATAATGCAGGGGTGAATGATGGCGTTGGATTAGAGAACGGAAACTATACAAAGTTCATGGAGTCGCTGCACAAGAACCTGGTGCATTACTATTTGATGGCTCACTATTCATTACCCTGGTTAAAAGAAAGCAAGGGCAGCATTGTAAATATTAGCTCCAAAACGGCGGAAACCGGGCAGGGTAATACCTCTGCCTATGCAGCGGCTAATGGAGGGCGTAATGCGCTTACAAGAGAATGGGCAGTGGAGTTATTGAAATATGGGATCCGTGTCAACGCTGTAGTAGTGGCAGAATGTTTTACACCTTTGTACCAGTCATGGATAAAAACATTTGATGAGCCTGAAAAGAAACTAAGTGAGATCACTGCCAAAATCCCTTTGGGAAACAGGATGACGACGGCAGAAGAGATTGCCAATGCCGTTGCCTTTTTGTTATCTGAAAGATCAAGCCATACTACCGGCCAGTTGATCCATGTGGATGGCGGTTATGTGCATTTAGATAGAGCGATGGTAAATATTTAGGATATGCAGCATCCCTGGCTCATCCTGTCACTAAAACCGGCTTATATTGCTCCATGAGAAATAAGAAAAAAGCTTTGTTGTTTGACCTGAATGGCACCATGATCAACGACATGGAATATCATATTCGCGCATGGCACCGCATATTGAATGAATTGGGCGCCAATATCACTATGGAAAGAATGAAGGAAGAATGCTATGGCAAAAACCATGAGCTGCTCGAGCGGATCTTCCCGGGCCGTTTTTCTGAAGAAGAAAAAAAAAGGATGAGTCTTGAAAAGGAAAAGCAATACCAATCGGAATTCCTGCCTCATCTTGAATTGCTGCCCGGCTTGCCTGCTTTCTTAGAACAGGCATTTAACGCCGGAATAAAAATGGCTATCGGATCAGCAGCTATCATGTTCAACATTGATTTTGTACTGGATAATTTGAAAATCCGGCATTATTTTGATGTGTTGATCAGTGCAGATGATGTTGCAGAAAGCAAACCCGACCCCGAAACCTGGCTGAAGTGTGCATCACAATTACATGTTTCTCCCAAAGATTGTATTGTCTTTGAAGATGCCCCTAAAGGCGTGGAGTCTGCCATGAATGCGGGTATGAAAAGTATTGTGATAACTATTCAGCATGAAAAGGAAGAGTTTCGTCAATACCCTAATATCATTCAGTTTATAAAAGATTATCGTGAACTCAGCGGTAATATATTTCATTCCAGCGCAACCGGTCTCTCAGCATATTGATTTTTGTTTCTTTATTAATTACTACCAATTCTATTCCGGCCATCTCTGCAAAATCTTCCAGGTGCTGGATTGTTAAGTTCTGGCTGTAACAGGTATGATGTGCACCACCGGCCAGTATCCACGCGGCACAGCCTGTTTGCATATCCGGATAAGGTTTCCATAAGACCCTTGCAACCGGAAGTTTTGGTAAAGGTTGTACGGGATCAAGAGCCTGCACTTCATTTACCAGCAGCCTGAAACGGTTGCCCATATCAATAATTGATGCATTGAGTGCGGCGCCGGAAGCTACATTAAAAACCAATCGTACAGGATCTGCTTTGCCGCCGATACCAAGCGGATGTATTTCGCAGGAAGGTTTTCCTTTTGCTATGCTCACACATATTTCAAGCATGTGGGCGCCCAATACCATTTCATTCCCGGGTTCAAAATGATAAGTGTAATCTTCCATAAAAGAATTACCGCCCGGTAATTCCGTTGCCATCACTTTCATCGCTCTTACCAATGCTGCTGTTTTCCAGTCGCCTTCAGCCGCAAAACCATAACCATCTGCCATTAAACGTTGTATAGCAATACCGGGGAGTTGCTGTAAACCGTGCAGATCTTCAAATGTATCGGTAAAGCCTTTATAGTCTCCAGCTTTTAAAAATTTGCGTAACCCAATTTCAATTTTAACAGCATCACGTAAGGACTGGTATTGATCCCCGTTTTTCTTTAATGATGCGGCCAGTTTATATTCTGAATTATAGATTTCTACTAGATTATCTATTTCTTTTTCTCTCACATTATTTATTACAGCCCCCAGGTCACCAATGCCATGCGTATTCACTGAATAACCAAATTTTATTTCCGCTTCTACCTTATCACCATCCGTTACGGCAACATAACGCATGTTGTCTCCAAACCGAACAAATTTTGCGCCTTGCCAGTCATGCCAGGCAGCAGCTGCCCTGCACCACACATTCAATTGCTGAATTACTTTTTCATCCTGCCAATGTCCCACTACCACTTTCCTGTTTAACCGCATGCGGCTCATCATAAAACCAAACTCCCGGTCGCCATGTGCACTTTGGTTAAGGTTCATAAAATCCATATCAATGCTGTCCCACGGAATGTCACGGTTGAATTGGGTATGCAGGTGAAGTAATGGTTTCTGCAGGATCTTCAGGCCTCCGATCCACATTTTTGCCGGGGAGAAGGTATGCATCCAGGCAATGATGCCGATACAATTTGTTGTTGTATTGGCTTCCTGGCAAACCGCAAAAATCTCTTCTGCTGATTTTACCACCGGCTTGAATTTTATCTGCACCGGAATATTCTTTGAATCATTAAATGCAGCCGTAATTTTTTTTGAATGCACGGCTACCTGCTTCAATGTTTCCTCACCATATAAATGCTGGCTGCCTGTTACAAACCAAACTTCAAATTTTTTCAGGTTTATCATTATAGTTTTTTTATCATTTTATTATTCTCACTCCAAATACTCTTCCGGCAGTCTTTCGGTAATTAGCTTCAACCCTTATGCTGATCTTTTGCTTATTGTCAGTCAATGATTGGGGAATAGCATATACTTTATCATAAAATTTTGATGTTTGCCCGCCGGCCCAATTTTCCGTTGCAATTAATTGTCCATCCACTTTTATATCAAATTTTCTATCCTTATCATCACCCAGGTATGTCAGCAGCAGATTATTCTGAATACCCGGCTGCACTTTCATTTCAAACATAAAATAGCTTCCGCCTCTTGCTTCCCTGCCAGGCCTGCCAAGCGCCTCATCAGTATAAGACCTTTCGCCGGCTGTTAAATTATGGTCTCTTTCGGGTTGCATTTCACCAATACGGAAGTTATCAATGGTTTTTTCTTCTATTTCCTGCTGCCTCTTTTTTTCCGCTTCATATTCTTTTTGTCTTGCTACCCATTCCTCATTGGTAAAATAATCCCAGTACACACTATAATACTCATCATATACTTTATAAAAAGGGACCAGCCTTACATTAAATGGTTTAGCCACATCTTTTATTTCAAAAACAAGGTTTTCATTTACGGCAGGTTTTATCCAGTCGTTTATATTTTTATCAAAAGTTAAAAAAACCGGCGTGCCAAAAAAACCAACCGGCAATTGTTTTACCAAATTAACGGTCAGCACAAACGGTCCCTATTTAAATTAAAATCGGTTTGCAATATAGGGCATGGCTTCACTATACACATCCATTGAAAGATCGGC
>JBGPKR010000170.1:0-7743 GCA_041486045.1 Chitinophagaceae bacterium
AATTGAATCCTGGCAGTATCAGGATTTTAATTACAAAAGAGATGAACCCAAAAGTTAAATCACAAAGAAGACAAAAAATCCGCTACCGCATTCGCCGGAAGATCGGCGAAGGGCCAGCTCAGACGCCACGGTTGTCTGTGTTCAGAAGTAATACAGAGATTTATGTGCAATTGATAGATGATACGAAAGGCCAGACACTGGCATCTGCATCATCAAGGGATAAAGAAATTAAAGCACAGAAAGCTAACAAAGTTGATAAGAGTAAAATGGTAGGAGAAGCCATCGCCAGAAAAGCTGTTGACTTGGGAATTAAAGATGTGACCTTTGATCGAAGCGGGTATCTCTATCATGGACGTGTGAAATCAGTAGCTGACGGAGCAAGAGAAGGCGGACTTAAATTCTAAGCAATAAACATTCAAACTTTAATTACAAGTATAAATGTCAAAGTATAACGTAAACAGGGTAAAAGCAGGTGACCTTGAACTGAAAGATAAAGTGGTTGCCATCAACCGGGTAGTGAAAACTACCAAAGGCGGCCGCGCCTTTAGTTTCTCTGCACTTGTTGTTGTCGGAAACGAGAATGGAGTAGTGGGTCATGGTTTGGGAAAGGCCAAAGAAGTGCAGGAAGCCATTACCAAGGGTATCGAGGATGCAAAAAAGAACCTCATTAAAGTTCCTGTGATGAAAGGAACTATCCCGCATGACCAGTGGGCTAAAGAAGGCGCTGCCAAAGTATTGATCAAGCCGGCTGCTCATGGTACAGGTGTAATCGCCGGAGGTTCTATGCGTGCCGTATTGGAAGCTGCAGGAATCACTGACGTATTGGCTAAATCACTGGGTTCTGCCAATCCGCACAATGTGGTAAAAGCGACGTTCAAAGCGCTGGCTTTACTCCGGGAACCCATCCATGTTGCTAAAACCCGTTCACTTGGATTAAAGAAAGTATTCAACGGTTAATCCTGACGACAAACGAATTGAATTATGAAAAAATTAAAAATAACATTGGTGAAGAGTCCTATTGACAGACCTGAACGTCAGAAACTGACAGTGCAGGCTTTAGGGCTTAATAAAACAAATTCTACCAAAGAAGTGGAAGCCACTCCGCAAATACTCGGTATGATCCGTAAAGTGATTCACCTGGTAAAAGTGGAAGAAGTATAAATTGTTTAAAGTTTAAGGTGGAACGTTTAATGTTTATTAAATCCGGAACAACCTTAAACCTTAGACTTGTAACATTAAACAAATAAGCGAGGGGTGATTCCCCGTTAAGTTAAAAATCAAGTAAAAATGAAACTACACGAATTAAGACCTGCAAAGGGTGCCGTACACAAAGACAAGAGAATTGGCCGCGGTGATGGTTCGGGACATGGCGGAACTTCAACAAAAGGTACAAAAGGTGGTCAGAGCCGTGCCGGTTATAAAAGTAAAATGGCCCATGAAGGTGGCCAGATGCCCATTCAGCGTCGTTTGCCGAAGCGTGGGTTCAACAATATTCACCGGGTCGAATACAAAGTTCTGAACCTCGGGCAGGTGGAACAACTGGCAGAGAAATACAATTTCAAAGAAATTTCTGTAGAAAATCTTTATATCAACGGGCTGGTCAGCCAGAATGATAAAGTGAAAATATTAGGTAACGGTGAACTGAAAAGCAAATTCACTTTTAAAGTGAATGCAGTGAGTGAAAAAGCAAAATCAGCCATCGAAGCAGCGGGTGGTTCGGTGGAGATAGTAAGATAAATTTCACTAAATTGTGCCGACGCATTGAAGGTGCGTCTTTTATTTTATCCGCTGTGGCGGATGTTTTAAGTGCATTAAAATTTTTTATTTCCGTGAAGAAATTAAAATTCATAAAGACGCTGATTAATATCTGGAGCATCGAAGAGTTAAGAAATAAAATTCTTTTCACTCTCATGATGATCGCCATTTACAGAGTAGGCGCCCATATTGCCTTACCGGGTATTAACCCCGCTGAAATGCAGAATAAAGGCGCCTCCAGCACAGGAATGCTTAGCCTCATTGACGCTTTCTCCGGGGGAGCTTTTAGCCAGGCATCTATTTTCGCCTTAGGCATCATGCCCTATATCTCAGCTTCTATCTTTATGCAATTAATGACAGTGCTGGTACCCCGTTTTCAAAAAATGCAGAAAGAAGGAGATAGCGGGCGTAAAAAAATTACCCAGTACACCCGGTATCTTACAGTGGGTGTTACCATATTGCAGGCATCTGCTTATGTTACTTATCTCAGGGGTATGACGGCGCAGACAGGTGGAATGATGGCCAGTTATCCGGCATCCTATTTCTGGCTGACCTCAGTAGTCATATTAACCGCGGGAACTTTATTTGTAATGTGGATGGGCGAAAAAATTACAGACAAAGGATTGGGCAATGGTACATCACTCATTATTATGATTGGTATTGTGGCCCGGCTACCGCAGAATTTTCTGCAGGAATTAAGCGCTAAATCTTTACGCAGCGGTGATATACTTGTGTTTATTGTTGAGATTGCCATTCTTATAGCAATTATCATGGGTTGTATCCTGCTAATCCAGGGAGTACGAAAAGTACCGGTGAATTATGCCAAACAGATTGTCGGTAACCGGCAATTTGGCGGCGCCCGCCAGTTTCTGCCATTAAAGGTGAACAGCGCTGGTGTAATGCCGATCATCTTTGCACAGGCCATAATTTTTATCCCTACCATTTTTGCCAATTTCAATCCCAGCGGACGTGGAGCCTTTTTAAAAGCGTTGAATGACCACAGCAATCTCTGGTACATGCTGATTTATGCTCTTGTTGTAATAGGGTTTACTTTTTTATACACCGCCTTAATATTTAATCCCAAGCAAATTGCCGATAACCTGAAACAGAATAATGGGTTCATTCCCGGTGTAAAGCCAGGCCAGCCAACAGCTGATTATATTGGTAACATCATGGACAGGATCACATTTCCCGGAGCTGTGCTGCTAGCCTTTGTAGGTATCCTGCCGGGCATTGCCCAGCGGTTTGGTGTTACGCAATCTTTCTCCAGTTTCTTTGGGGGCACCTCCCTGCTGATCATGGTGGGGGTTATCCTGGACACATTGCAGCAGATAGAAACACAATTACTCATGCGGCAATACGATGGCCTGATGAAGAGCGGCCGCATACAGGGCAGGCAGACAACTTCGGCTGTTCAGTATTAAACGAATTGTAAAAAATATTTCCTGAACCCGTCCCGGCTCAATCGGGACGGGTTCATTATTAAAATGGATATTTGCAGTATATGATGATTTGTAAATCAAATGAGGAAGTAGAGCTGATGAGGAAAAGCGCTTTGCTGGTGAGTAAAACACTAAGCGAAGTGGCAAGATTACTGAAGCCCGGTATTACTACTCTTTCTATTGATAAGATGATCGGCACTTTTATTCTTGATCATCATGCTGTTCCTTCTTTTTTAAATTACAGGGGTTATCCTTTTAATTCCTGTATATCAGTAAATGATGTGGTCGTGCATGGTTTCCCGGGTAATAATGAACTGAAAGAAAGAGATATTGTTTCTATAGATATCGGGATAATACTAAACGACTGGCATGGCGATCATGCTTATACTTTTGCCATTGGTAATCCCGGAGAAGCAGTAACCCGGTTAATAAGGGTAACCAAGGAATCATTATATAAAGGAATTGAAAAAGCTGTTGCCGGAAACAGGGTAGGTGATATTGCATTTGCAATACAGGAATATACTGAACGAAAACATGGATATGGTGTGGTAAGAGAATTGGTGGGGCATGGTCTTGGAAAAAATCTGCATGAGGATCCGCAGGTGCCTAATTATGGAAAAAGAGGGAGTGGTCCTAAATTAAAAGAAGGGCTTGTGCTGGCCATTGAACCCATGATCAATCTTGGCAAAAGAGATGTTTACACAGAAGAGGATGGCTGGACGGTGAGAACAAAAGATGGTAAGCCATCCGTACATTTTGAACATGATGTATGTGTAAGAAAAGTTAAAGCAGATATTCTTTCTGATTATGGTATCATTGAAGCTGCTGAGAAAGCCAATCCGGATCTGTTCAGCGATTATTAAAGAACCCTGTATTGCATTTGTACCCTTATATCTTTCCAGATTTCCTGGGGACTTATATACGTATCATTCAATTTAAACACAACACCGGCTTTTGCAAACGCATCTCTCACTAATTCAGAGCAGATATAATTCCTGTTCTTTTCTTTTTTCCCGATGCGAAAAAGTATGCGGATCATGATGCGGATGATCTCCCAGTTGTCATAGGGTCTTGTCAGCTCATCCAGTCCAAAACTGATTGCTTTGTTCAATTTTTCATGTTCAAGATCAAAATTTAGTTTGGCCAAAATGATCTGCCCCTTATAAGGTCTTTTTGTTCCTTTATAATCATGCAGGTATTTGGAAAGAGGGATGAGCCGGATACCGATCTTAGGCTCGGCTTCGAGGATCAGCACCCGTCTCAATTCTTCATCCTTGTAAACAATGGCTACATGACTCCACGCACTTTTGGTTAACCGCTGAATGATGCCGGAAAATGTATAACTGCCCGAACTGAAAAAGATATATCCCGTTTTTAACTGGTCCTTTATTTTTTCATATGGAAATACGGGAAGTCTCTTTATTTGTTTTTTTGTTAATGCTTCTGCCATAGTAAAACGAACTTAACAAAAATTCATCGTTCTTTGCCGAAAACAAAGAATTGAGTAAACAATTGGCAGTGATAGGCGGTGGTGCTGCAGGATTTTTCTGTGCTGTAAATGCTGCCCGGATGAACCCGGGACTAAAAGTTGTTATCATTGAAAAGACAAACAAGTTATTGTCAAAAGTAAAAGTAAGTGGTGGTGGCCGTTGCAATGTGACCCATGCCTGCTTTGATATTGCGGAGATGAGTAAAAAATATCCCCGCGGACAGCATTTTGTAAAGAAAGCATTTCATCAGTTTTTTACAACAGATACCATTCAATGGTTTGAAGAAAGAACTGTGAAATTAAAAACAGAGGTCGATGGCAGAATGTTCCCGGTTTCTGATTCATCACAAACCATTATAGATTGTTTGCTGAAAGAGGCCGGTAAATACGGAGTGGAAATAATGATGAATACGGAAGTTAAAAATGTAGTTTATAAGACAAATCATTTTGAAATAAAACTTTCTGACCTGCCTACCGGACCGGCAGGCTCCCGACTCCTGACTCCCGACTATTTATGTATCGCAAGCGGTGGTTATCCAAAATCTTCCATGTTTAACTGGCTTACTGAACTGGGTCATACGATTGAAGAACCGGTGCCATCCTTATTTACATTCAACATGCCTGGGCATTCCATAACAAAACTGATGGGAGTAAGTGTGGAAAATGTAAAAGTGAAAATTACAGGCAGCAAATTGGAACAGGGAGGTCCCTTATTAATAACTCACTGGGGCCTCAGCGGCCCGGCCATATTGAAACTGAGTGCATGGGGAGCAAGAGAATTAAAAGCAAGGAATTGGGAATTTGGGATCAGCGTAAACTGGTTGCCTGGTTTTAATGAGCAGGAACTAAAAGAAAAATTTCAACATCTGAGATTTGAAATTGCGTCGCAAAAAATTTCAGGTAAGAACTTATTTGGGTTGCCGCAACGGTTATGGGAGTTCCTGCTGGAGCATTCAGAAGTGAACAAGGAGATACGATGGGCTGATCTGCCGGCACAGCAGGCGAACAGGCTTATTAAGAATTTGTGCAATTGTGAATTTAATATAAAAGGCAAAACGACATTCAAAGAAGAATTTGTTACGGCGGGAGGTATAAAACTAAATGAAGTGGAGGCCAATACAATGATGAGTAAGAAAATACCCGGTCTTTTTTTCGCCGGTGAAGTGCTCGATGCAGATGGGATCACCGGCGGATATAATTTTCAGCATGCCTGGACAAGCGGATGGATTGCAGCAAAAAGTATTGCGGCAATTTCAAAATAAAACTATTTATCCAGTTGGGGTTTTAGCTGAATATATGCCCATGCGGTAAAAGGCGCCAGCAATAAAAGAAAAAAAATCCACCAGCAATCCAGTATAATCCACAGCATTGATATCATGATCAGCAGGTAGACAGGGTAAGTGAACAGGAGAACAGCGGTCATCACGGAATCATAGTGGTCATTCTTATATGTTCTTTTCCAGACATAACTTTTGACAGGCAAATAGAGCGGCAAATGGAAGAGCCACCCGGTCGCGGCCGGAATAGCAAGCAGTATTTTTTTCAGTAGCGATGATTTTATTTCCAGTTTTGCTGCCTGCGCCCGCCGGTCTGTTTTCGGTATTTCAAAAACAAGTTTTTCCAGTTGCGTCCTGAGTTTATCATTGAATGACTGATATCGCAACCCTTCAGCCATTTCCAGATCAAGATCATTCGCAGTAATGACCTCACCAAAATTCAGAAAAATATTTTTACCAAAGCGGCTAAATGAACTGTAATTGATCCCTACCGGTAATACTTTTAATGGAACTCCTTCCTCCCATGCTTTTATGGCTAACCTTGCGGTTCCTTTTTTCAAAGGACGAAGATGCCATTCATTAATGCATTTTCCCTCGCTGAAAATAGCTACAATACCGTTTTGTCTGAATATGGAGATGCAGGCATCAAATGTTTTATAGTTTTCTGAAAGATTCTCCGTTCCCTCACTTGTGCGGTAAACGGGTAATATTTTTAACGCGGTGAGCAGCCTGGTATAAAAAGCATTTTTAAATGCATCACCTCTTGCCAAATTCCAGATGGGCTGCTGAAACAGTGTGTCCAGAATTACTGAATCTAAAAAAGAGTTGGGATGATTGCTGGCCAGCAGCACAGGGCCTTTTATTTTCAGCAATCCTGGCTTATTAACGGTGATCTTCATGCAAAAGACCCGGATAGCTATGCGGGCAATGATTTTTAAAATACTATACAGCAACCGTTAATTTTTGTGAATATAACAAGAAATATGTGATGAGCAGCGAACTGAACCCCGAAAGGAGCGTCGCAATGGACGCACAATCAAGGCGTTGCAGTCGGTAAAAAATTGCAAATTCTCAAATGTTGCGGCCGGATCCTTCTGAAGAAATAGGTATATCTTTGCCGCCCCGAAATAATTAAACCCTTCGGGAAAAAATTTCATGTTTGAAAACATTATTCGAAAACAATTAAACGCTGATGAACAGGAGACTGCTGCCCCCCACGAGGAGGGAGATGCATCTACAGCGACAACAACTGCACCTGCCGAGCAATCCACCCCCGTTGAAACGACTCCGGTTCAAACTGCTCATGATGATTTTGACTGGAGTGTTGATAAACGCAACATTACTGCTTACAGCAAAGAAGAGAAAGAAAAGTATCACAATGTGTATGACAACACATTTGTGCAACTGGACGATGGTCAAATGATGAAAGGTACAGTGGTTGGTTTGACAAAAACTGACGTGGTACTCAACATCGGTTTCAAAAGCGATGGCTTGATTTCCCTGAACGAATTCCGTGATTTGCCTAACCTGGCCGTCGGAGATGAAGTAGAAGTGATGATCGTGGAGAAAGAAGACAGGGAGGGCCACCTGAACCTGAGCCGCCGCCAGGCACGCATTACCCGTGCATGGGAAAGAATTGTGGAAGTAAATAAAACAGGCGAAGTGATCACCGGTTTGGTTACCTCAAAAACCAAAGGTGGTCTGATTGTGGATGTGTTTGGAATGGAAACCTTCCTTCCGGGCTCACAGATCGATGTGAAGCCTGTTACAGACTACGATC
>JBGPKR010000171.1:0-7703 GCA_041486045.1 Chitinophagaceae bacterium
CTGGTCGGGCTGGCGGGCAAGCAAGCAAGCAATCAATCAATTGGCTCATTGACTAAAAACTTTTAATCAAGTAAACAATAAACAAAATGAGATTGTAACAAAACTAACCTATTGGCATTATGGGCCAAATGGCAGTCTTATTTCTTCAAAAGAATCATCCGGAACATTGACTATAACAGAAAATAGTGCCCAAAAAGTCTCAGGGACAATTGATCTTGATCTTTTAAACACTGACAAAACACATTTTCATATAAAGGGCTATTTTGAATTACCTAAGATTAAGTCAAGCGACATCTTAAATTTTGAAAATAATTTAAACTCGCAACTGCTAAGTAAATAACAACGGACTAATAACAGCACACAACAGCGAGGTTTTGCGTCAGCGGGGGGCGACGAATAAGTCCTCATCTTAGTGCTACTTTCGGCTGTATATCCAGCTGACTGAACACGGATGAGCTATAGAATATATTTTCAACTTCAGTATCTTCAATCGGCTTTAGTTCCGGGCTGAACGTTTTCCAAATACCCCGCCGAACGCAAAGCCCTATCGTTACCAGCTACCCCAAAGAAGACTTGGATCATTCATAATGAAAAAAATAAATTCGCCAGTTCTTCACCTCTTCCAAATTGTTGTATTCAACACTCTGCTTATCAGCACCTAATTACCTGAAGTTAGAATCCTAAATGGGTTGACGATTTTAATGCTGATATGACAGCCTTACCGCTATTCACCCGCAATAAAAGTGATACAAGTACCGACAAAAAGAATATCCCCCGAAATCGGCATTGGCAATCACGATTCTTTTTCTCAACTTTCCGATAATTTCAGTCTTATGTCCTCTCCTCCCCACAAGATAGGTATCGCCTTGTCAGGCGGTGGCTACAGGGCCGCTGCATTTCACCTCGGCACATTAAAGAAGCTGCGGCAAATGCGTGTGCTGCAAAAAGCCGATATCATCTCCACCATCTCCGGCGGCTCCATTACTGGCGCATGTTATTGCTTACAGGAAAATGATTTCGACAGCTTTTATAATGAATTGTACAATAGCCTGCAGAAAAAGAATGTAATTAAGGAAATACTGCTGTCATGGATGGGAGTTCGTTTTTTGATCTTCATTCTTTTATTCTTTGCATCCTTTTATTTCCTCTGCACGCCATATGCATGGCTGTTCCCAGTTAGTGTTGCTGTATTATTTATCCTACTGTTCAAATTCCAGTTCTTTCTTTTCCCCATCAGTAAAAGGATAGAACAGGTATATGATTGCTTTTTTTACAAAAAGAAAACACTGGGGCAATTGTCGGAAAGGCCGCAACTTGTTATCGGATCCACCAACCTGCAAACGGCAAGGCCCTTTACTTTTTCGAGGGATTGGATGCAGGACTCCACTTACCAGTTTCTCGATATGCCGGTGAAGTTTGAGGCTGCTGATTTTCCATTGGCAAGGGCAGTGATGGCTTCTAGTTGTGTGCCGTTTGCATTTACACCAGTCACTATTGATAAAAAATTCTTTGCCGATCCTGCCAATGCTGCCAACTATCATCCTATGCTGGTGGACGGCGGTGTATATGATAACCAGGGCATCCATAAAGTGATGCAGGCGGGTCAATATGAATGTGCTTATGTAATTACCAGCGATGCCGGTGGTGGTGGCAAAGGCGAGCTGTTATTCCGTAATACTTTTTCGCTGCTGCTGGAAACTGTGAATGTATTTATGTCACGCATCAAAAATATGCAGATGGTACGTAATGTGTATGACAATGCCGCCACGGCGAATAAGCAGGTAGCTTATTTTTCACTCGGGTGGGATGTTGAAAATTGTATTTCCGGATTTGTGACGAATCTTGAAAAGAAACAGATCACTCAGGTTGTGATTGAAGCCCATCAATTGAAATCGGAATGGGTAGCTGATCCAAAGCAATACGAATCTGCAATTATCAACTATTTAAAGACCCGGCTGAATTATGCCGCTATCGAGAAACCGACCCCGGAAGAAAAAAAGATAGCCAGAAGTGTTGGAACGAATCTTACTTCATTAAGTAAGCGAAAAGTGGATTGTTTGATTAAGCAGGCCGAAGCATTGACTGAGCTACAAGTAAAACTATATTGTCCATCATTAACTCAATAAAATGGCAGATAAAATACCGGTCAATAGACCTACATACAGAAAGCTCAGAGGTTATGCGTTTGATCCCATAACATCGCTGGACCTGGACACTGCGGAAATCAACCAGATCGTTTATAAAATTCCTTGGGAGGCTAACCTCAAGCCCGGTCCTGAAGGTGAATATATAAAAGTGATAGACCGGGACCCTGCAAGTGATGCAGTATACAAACCCATAGACCTGAACGATCCCGCCATTCTTGCATCAGATGGACTGGCACCCAGTGAAACCAACCCGCAGTTTCACCAACAAATGGTATACTCCGTCATAATGACCACTATCAGGAATTTTGAAAAGGCCCTCGGCAGGAAAGTGACCTGGAGCCCCCTGCAGACTTATGATGAACAGAATAAGCCAGTGTATGAATTTGTGCCGAAGCTTCTTGTGTATCCCCATGCCTTGCGGGAACAAAATGCTTATTATAGTCCTGAACGAAAATCGTTACTGTTTGGCTATTATAATGCCACCCCCGCAGACTCCACATTTTTTTTACCAGGCGGTGTTGTTTTCTCATGTTTGTCGCATGATATTGTAGCACATGAAACCACTCATGCCCTGTTGGATGGTATGTACAGCCGATTCATGGAGATAACACACCCGGATGTGGGCGGATTTCATGAAGGCTTCTCTGATATTGTGGCGCTGCTCCAACATTTCATGTATCCGGAGATCGTAAAAAACCAGATCCGAAAAGTAAGGGGCCGGCTGGATACAGAAAACTTGCTGGCTAAACTGGCTGTTGAATTCGGACAATCCACCGGGGAGTCGCATTCTCTCAGGGACGCTATCGGTAAAACAGAAGAGGGAAAATGGGTACCCAATACACCCAAATCATCTGACTACGAAGAGAACTTAGAATGTCATGACCGCGGTGCCTTATTAGTGTCGGCCGTGTTTGATGCATTCATTGCCATCTACCAAAATCGTACGGCTGATTTGGTACGCCTGGCGACAGGTGGCTCCGGCATTGTACCACCTGGAGAAATTCATCCTGACTTTGTGGCCCGCCTGGCCGATGAAGCTTCCAAAGTTGCTTCGCATGTATTGAACATGTGTGTACGGGCATTAGATTACTGTCCGCCGGTGGACCTGAACTATGGTGATTATTTGCGGGCACTAATCACGGCAGATAAAGAATTAGTCTCAAACGATGATCATAATTACCGCATCGCCTTCATCAATGCATTCCGGAAGCGGGGCATATTTCCGGAAGGGGTGCCAAACTTATCAGTAGATACTTTGTGTTATAATTCATTGGATGATGAAGCTGATAAAAGCGGCGTGGGAGAAAAGATCGCCACATTTTTAAGAGGGTTCAAAGGAAAATTAGCTTACCAAACAGACCGGGCCAAAATATTTGAGGAAACACAGTCCTTTATTCGTGGAGATAAAGCCAAAGGCATTGAAGGGCTTCATTCCTATATCTTCAGTACCAATGGAGGCGTTACGAATGCCACGCAATTCGAAAACCTGACAGGCTTAGTATTCTCCGCCCAATATAAAGACTTTGGCATCCGCACTTCTAAAACCTACAAGAAAGGACCTTCAGTGGAAATACATTCATTAAGAATCCATAACCGTACTGGTCCCGATGGCAATGTGCAGAACCAGATCATCATGACTCTTGCACAACAATGCAAAGTGGCGGTAACAGAAGACCGAAACGGGAAAAAAGTGTTTACCAAATTCAGGTACGGAAATAAAACCGATGAGGCCGGCGAGAGTTTAACCTTCCGTGGAGGCTGCACACTCATCTTCGATCTGGATGATCTTACACTGAGGCATGCCATCCGCAAACCTCTCTTTGATATGAAGCACCTCGGCCAAAGCAAACAGCGGAAATTAAAATTAAATGAGAAACGGCTGCAGATGCAATACCGATGTCAAAGCGGCGACCTTGTAGAAAAGATGGGTTTTGCACCATTGATTCAAGATAAAACCGAACCATTCGCATTTATTCATCAGGCTAAAACTCCTATATTATGAGTACTCCAATCACTTCCATTAAATTCAGGATGTATAATACGGGATCTGTCGGCGACTGTTTGTTACTATTGTTTATGATTGAACAGAAGACCGCATTCAAAATGATGATTGATTGCGGAGGCTGGAATACAAATGCAGCGGCTGTTACTCCCTGTGTGGAAGATATCAAAACCACCTGCAAGGGAGAACTGGACCTTCTGGTAGTTACGCATCAGCATGAGGACCATATCTCAGGGTTCAACCAAGCAAGGGTAATATTTGAAAAAATAAAAATAAAAGAAGTATGGATGTCGTGGATAGAAGATGAAGAGGATGATATTGCCAAAATATTGAAAGATAAATACGGGAAAAAATTAAAAGCGCTACTCAAATCAACCGAGAAGGCGTTGAAAAATATCAAGGCGCAACGCAGTATTGTTTCGAAAGGTTTTGGCGCACGGATGAATGCAAAAGAAGGTAAGATGACTGATGCGCTGAATCTGGTAAAGTTTGAAGAAGGAGTTACCTACGGTAAAAACATGGCCGTGGGCAAAAGAACCAACGATGACGCGATGAGCTATGTAAAGAATAAAACAAAAAATATCAAATACAGGTTACCGGGTGAAGTGATCAAAAATATGCCCGGGGCAGAAGGGATCAAATTCTTTATGCTGGGTCCACCGAGGGATAAGGACATGAAATATTTTAAAATAGACCTTGAGGAAGATGAAATGTATAAACTGGCTTTAAAATCGACGGCTGAGGGAACACCCTCAGTAGAAGAGAAGTTGCCGGCAGAGAGAATTTTTATGAATGATATCAACCTAGAGGATTCCGTCTCGCCATTTCGGAATGAATACAAAATGGTGGGGAAAGAAAAGTCTGATTTCTTTAGGTATTATAATTCTGCAAAAATGAACTGGCGGCAAATTGAGACGGACTGGTTAGAATCGGATGCAGGGATTGCCTTGAGGGTAAACAGGCTGACCAACAATACCAGCTTAGCCATGGCCATCGAATTCGCCAGTGGAAAAGTTGTGTTGCTGCCGGGTGATGCGCAATCAGGAAACTGGCTGGGCTGGCACAAGCCAGATGTGAAGCAAGAATTGAAAGACAAAGGCGGGAAGGATACCGACGAACTATTAAATGATACGATCTTTTATAAAGTGGGCCACCATGGCAGTCATAACGGAACTGCCAGCAAGAGTGGATTGGATATTATCAAAAATGGAAACCTAGTGGCGATGATGCCACTAGTGCAGGCCAAAGTCCCCAATGAATGGGGTGGCGCAAAAAACTTCCCGGCTGGTCCGTTATATGAAGTATTGATCACAAAGACTCAAGGGCGCATTATCCGCACCGATGAGGGTATGATTACCAAAGCAAATGCCGTAAAACTCAGAGCTAAGTTGAATGCCAAACAGAAGAAAGAGTTTGAAACAGGGTTTGTAAAGGGGAGTTGTTATATGGAGTATACGATAAATGGGCTTTGATATTTTTTTGAAAGGTCTCCATAAGATTCGAGCGCCTTTTTTTAATATTTCGAAATGAGTATGTGAAATATAGATTGTGAGTGAGTTATTATCAGAAATATGCCAAACTATTGCAGTAGACTTTATTGCTGGAAAGTAACATGTTTCTAAAAATACACCAGAGTCATTTGATTCCAAAAAATCCTGCCAATCGTCAATTTGCAGGATTTTACATTTTTTTACATCGTTCCTTGGGAGCCCCGACAGGAATCGAACTGACTCCTGAATGCCTTTTAAATGCGCTGTTTCAGGGCTTTATACCTTATAGGTTACCGAAAAAGTAATCTTGATAAAAACCTATAAACAGCAATAAATTTCAAGAACTTTCATTTGTTGAAAATACGAAAGCCTGTTACGATTTTTCCAGTATTAATTGTAAAAAAAGCTGCGAGAGTTTACTTCAACCAGGCTACGTTTAATGGAAGTTCAACAGGCAAACACTGCTTAACCTGTTTAATTTTCCACCTGCTGAAATCAGGGTTATCATGTCCACCATCGGTTACGATCAGCAATTGATCAATTTGATCAAATTCTTCCGATAACTGGTCGAGAGCCGCTCCAAGCTGCGTGTCGCCAGAGGTTTGCATATCGGATACTAGCCAATCACCACCTGCTACAAGACCGTTATTGAAACGAAATACTTTGACAAATTTGTTACTGAGAACTTCACGCAATGCATATTGAATAGCGGAGTCGCCATAAGCTCCTTCCATACTATATGAAACATCCAGTAACAACACCCGGCTGAGTCTGAGTGGTACAAATTTTACTGATTCCAGTACTCTGAGCAGTGTATCGTCGTACTGTTTAATATTGGCAGGATTCCCGGGATGGAGTCCTTGCAGGAAAAACGATTTTGAATCAAGGCTGGGTGATATCTTTGGCTCATCATAATTAATAATTATAGTTCCACCACTTGCAGGAGCGCCGCCGGTATAGTTTCTTGAAACCTCTTCAATATGTTTTGTGGTGGCAGATTCACGTTGTTTAAACTCAACGATGGCAGCTGTTTGATGGATATTTGTTATATCATCTGAGAAACAAATACGCAAATCCGGTTTGATGGCCTTTCTTGGCGGCTCTGCCGTATACGGCGTTTGAACCTGGATAGCCAAACAGGCCTTTTCGTATTTGTCGACTATGAGATCTGCAACTATTTCCGTATTGAAGCTATCAAAAGCAATTCTTCCCCCGACAATCCTAGGTGAGGGTTGATACTGCGCCAAGGCCTTTAAAGTAATGACCGTGCTCCATATCTCATATGTATGCCACCTGTCTTTCCAGAAAGGCATATCCAGTATATCCATTGCTTGCATTATCGGCAGTTTTTTTTCTTTTTCCTCTAGCCTTAGCATTGGCTCGATATTTTTTTTATAATAAGCATGCGATTGATTTTTCCATTCAGCGGGCATTTCTCGGTTCAAAGCGAAAATCCTATACCAGCGCGGTAATAGGTCGGTAAGCAGGAATGCGTATTTCCTGAGTGTAAGGTAATTATTGTCTTCAGGTCGGTCATCCAACTCCTGGATACCCCTAGTGTCAATTTTTCTTATTTCTTCCAAATCTTTATAATCGTCAATTATAGTTTGGAACATGTTCTTGAGTTGGTGAACAATATCATCAAAAGGGTGCCCACCTTTATGGACATCGGGTAATGCATATGGTTTTCCCGGTTTGTAACGATTATATTCTAAATCACCTAAATTCCTGAACTTTTCAGCTTCTTGGGAGATTTTAAAGAGAGTGCTTAGTGTATCGTATGACCAAACAGGAACCCTAATCTTTTCAAAGATGAAAGCAGAAGTTTCTACATATTTACGGAAAGAATCCAGATTAATGCTGGTTTGTTCATGTTCATCCGGGAAACCAAACCTGATTGAAATTGTTTCCCCGGCTTTTGGTGCTGCTTTTTCTGCGAGGTATTCCCATATCTCTTCAAACATTTTTGAAAAGGGCTGAGCTATTTTGAGGAATTCAATCAGGAAGGTTTCAGCTGACAACGCAGATTTTTTCAAAAACTCTTGGAGTTTTTCGTTTGGGCAA
>JBGPKR010000172.1:0-7695 GCA_041486045.1 Chitinophagaceae bacterium
AGCTGTAACGATAGCTCCTTTCTTATATAGTCTGCCGCCGCTTATGGAATCAATTACCTTACTGCCAAATACACCAAACACTTCGGTTTCAAAATCCTGCCACATGGTGCCTACCATCAACCGGCCGGAAAAATTCTTGATATTCTTTTTAAAAGTTGCCGTAATGGTATGGTTATATCCCTTATATTTCCTGTAATAGTTATCCAAAGTTCCTAATGTAGCTGCTGTTAGAAAAAAGGATTGCGGATGGATAAAATTGTATCCATCATTTTTATAGGTGTCATAACCAAACCTTCCTGCTATTGATAACCATTTGAAAGGGTTAAGATCAATTCCGGCGTTTGCAACCCAACGGGTATTCTTGTCACCTGCAACATTATTATTAGCACTCCACAACGGGTTATCAAAATCAGAATTATAATTCGCATTAAAAAGCGTCAGTTTACCGCCATAATCATCCTCAAATTTCCGGATATCATTATTGGCAGGCCATTCATATAAAGACATCAAAAATGAACTGGCTCCCTTAATGGGCTTAAAATTGTCAGCATTGGAGTAGGCAATAGAAGGAGTAATTGTTATCCACTTACCGATCTTGGTAGTATTCGAAAACTTGAAACTGTATTTTGTATACTTATTATTGGGAATGACACCTTTGTTAGTGAAATACTGCCCCGAAAGTCTGAAGCCCAGGTTCTTTGTTCCGAATTCCACTCCTAAATTATGTGTTTGAGAAAAACCGGTACGATAAAAATTATGAAGGTTGTCGAATAGGGTGACACCAGGAACCCATTTAGGACCAAAAGAAGTAAACTGTCCAGTAAGAGGCGGGGCAGTTGGCACACCATTACTTGTACCGGGACCATATTCACTATTTATTTCCGCAAAACGGGTATTTTTCTGCATGCGGAAATTATTATCATACGTAATAAGGAATTTCCCATCTGTGCTTTTCCCTTTTTTTGTGGTGATCACAATAGCGCCGGAACTTGCCTGGCTACCATACAATGCCGTTGCTTCAGGGCCCTTTAAAACGGTCACCGATTCTATATCGTTTGGATTCAGGTCTGCAATCCGATTTGTATTATCTACATTCCTGTTGGCTCCGTCTGAAGCAAGGCCAACTCCACTGCCACCGTATGAGTTTGAATTGAAAGAATTATTATCTACAATCACACCATCCAGAACAAACAGGGGCTGATTAGTACCACTTAATGAGTTATAACCTCTTAATACAATACCTGTAGAAGCGCCGGCAGCACCTGTTGTTGGTGTAACAGTAAGTCCGGCCACCCTTCCTTCCAGGCTGTTCACAAAGTTTTCCCTTTGTGTTTCCTGGATATCGGTCCCTTTGACTGTTTGAACAGAATAACCGAGTTCCCTCGGGTTTCTTCTGATATCCATGGCAGTTACAACTACTTCTCCCATGGTATTGTCGGCTGTTTTCAGGCTGATGCCAACCATATCACCGCTTCCTGGTTTTAATTCTGTGGTCAGGTAGCCAACATGGGTTATTTGTAGTGTTTCACCCGGGTTTACCTTAATGGTGAATTTACCATTTGCATCTGTTTGCGTGATGCGCCTGGTGCCTTTTACCCTGACCGTGGCACCGGCCAGGGGTGTTTTACTGTCTTCGGAAACTATTGTACCGGTAATGGTTCTTTCCTGTGCCTGTACTGCGGGCGGCAGTAAAAGAAGCATCAGCGATAAAGCGAAGAACAATTGGAAAATTTTTCTCATAGCAGTTTGTTTATTTTAATTAATAAGCAGTTCCAAATTTATTATTATAAGACTTCGATCCCTGCATCAACGTATGGTTTTAAAATCGGGTTGCCGGGATTTAATTCAGTGATCAACGTATCAATCTCCGTAATGCGGCAGACCTGTATCGGCTGTACGGTATTCACTTTTTCAGCAATGGACAGGCAGACCACTTTTTTACAGGAATCTATCATTGCCTTTTTCAGCTGCACCACCTCCCAATCATTATCAGTAATACCCTGTTCGACATCAATGGCATTGGTACCCAGGAAGCAAATATCAGCTTTGACCTGTTTTATTTTAGCAATAGCCTCAGAACCAACAGTAATTTTCGAGTTTTTTGAAATTTTATCTCCAACAATGATCACTTCAATATTTGGATGATGCATATATTCCAGGATGGCCGGAATGCTGCCGGAAATAAATGTGGCTTTCAATTGCGGTGGTAATGACCTTGCCATTTCAATAATGGTCGTACCCCCGCTGGTAAGCACAAACATACCATTATGGATCAGGCTGATCGCTTTTTGAGCAATTGTCTTCTTTTGGTTCTGGGAGTAAACACCATTGCTGGAAAAATAAACATGGTTGAAAGAATGTGATAATGCACCGCCATGTACTTTTATCACTTTGCCATTGTCGGCCAGTTCCTGGAGGTCACGACGAATCGTATCTTCCGACACATTTATTTCTGTGCAGAGTGAAGACGAAAGGACTTTATTGTGCAGGTTAACCTGGTGAAGTATATAAGCCTGCCTTTCCTTTTTCAGCATCCGTTAGTTTTTGGCGAAATAAAAATAGGGTAAATTCCTGCACAAAAACGCAGAAACCAGAAAATATTTGCAGAATGTGAAAAGCGGGGGGAAAGCCCTAAGTATTGTGTATCAGGTACAAATTTGATTTTGCGGATATAAAATTGAAAAAGCCCTGTCTCAGCAAAGCAAGACAGGGCAAGTTGAAAGATCCATAGAGATATTTATTTTCCAAACGTGAACCTTGCCGAAAAACCAATGGCAGCCGGTTCAAAATTGATATCACTTACAATATTCAGTTCAGGTTTCCAGTCCAGCGAAATGTTCAGCGGCGCATTACTGAATTTGTAATCAAGACCGATCACTCCCTGCCCGCCAAAATTGGGATCGGTTGATGATTTTGATGCTGCCACGTTCACTGTTTTTACAAAACTTATATAACCACCGGCGCCATAGAACCAGGTCAATCCTGCCGGGGTTAATGGTTTATGAAATTCAACCAATACGCCCAGAGCCAGCGGGTCGCCAAATGTGAATAAACCCTCAATAGCTGTTTTTTCATTAATGAACTGCTTGATGGAAATAGAATTGTTTTGCATGGCATTCGAACTGCTGAGACGCACACCCAGGGCGGTTTTATAGTCCTGTGCCGACAGGTTGCTGAATGAACCGATACCAGCCGCTGCCAGGCATGTAAATAAGATCTTTTTCATGGTGATTTGTTTTGTTCAGTAGTAAACGAAAAATGATGCCAATAAACTCTAAATAAAATGCAAAAGATTGCTGGTTCCTGGTTACTGGTTTTTTGTTACTGGTAATGAAACTCCGGTTTTAGTGACTCATAACCAGCTTCCAGCAACCAGCAACCCATAGAGTGGGGTGAACAGCTTTGAATGATTCCACGTATTTTTAACCCTTATGACCATTGCAATCATCCTGATATTCATTTTGGGCTTTGCCGGAATTGCTTTTGAAAATTCCATCCGTATTAACAAAGCTGCAACCGCCCTGGTTACGGGGGTACTGTGCTGGACGGTATATATTCTTTCAGGCAATAACAAAGAGATGGTTACCGGGCAACTGGCTCATCATTTCGGCGATCTTTCCCAGATACTGTTCTTCCTGATGGGCTCCATGGCAATTGTTGAGTTGATCGATGCCCACGATGGGTTTGAAATAATAACCCGGCGCATAAAAACAACCAATAAGCGAAACGTATTATGGATCATTGCCCTGCTGACTTTCTTTTTATCGTCTGTGTTAAATAACCTGACCACTGCCATTGTGATGATATCACTGGTAAGAAAATTAGTGAACCACAGGAACGACCGCCTGATGCTGGCGGGTATAATAGTTATTGCTGCCAATGCAGGGGGAGTCTGGTCACCAATCGGTGATGTAACCACTACCATGCTATGGATAGGCAACCAGATAAGCCCTTTTAATATCATTGCAAGGCTTATAATCCCCAGCCTGGTTTGCCTGCTTGTTCCTTTGCTGATAACGCAGTATTCATTCAAAGGAGAAATACAAAAGCCTGATCAACCGTTTGAACATGCGGGAGAAACACGGAGCACAAAAAAGGAGAGGGCAATCGTTTTTATTACCGGCATTTTGTTATTACTACTGGTGCCTGTCTTTACAGCAGTTACATCACTGCCACCCTTTATGGGTATATTGATCGGGCTGGGCCTGATGTGGATGATCACAGAAACTATTCATAGCGGCAAGGATGAAGAAGACAGGAAAAAATTTACAGTTGCTTATTCATTGAGGAAAATTGACACACCCACCATTTTATTTTTCCTGGGTATCCTGCTGGCTGTTTCAGCGCTGGAATCAACGCAACAATTACAGCATGCTGCACTATGGATGGACAATAATCTGAAAGATCAGAATATCATTGCCGGAAGTATTGGTTTGTTATCATCCATAGTGGATAATGTGCCATTGGTTGCAGCCACACAGGGCATGTACAGCCTCGACACATTTTCAACAGATCATTATTTCTGGGAATTCTTAGCCTATACCACGGGTACCGGCGGAAGTATCCTGGTAATTGGTTCTGCAGCGGGAGTAGCTGTAATGGGAATTGAGAAAATTGATTTTATCTGGTATTTGAAAAAAATAGGGTGGCTGGCACTGGTTGGATACATTGCCGGTGCAGTTGTTTATATTTTGCAGCACCGTTTATTGGGGATTTAGATAAAAGATAATAGATAAAAGTTAATAGTATTCCCTCATGGGAAGGTAATTTGATTCTGTAATAACACTATTAACTATTATCTTTTAGTTATTTACTGATGCATAATCACTCAAACAACTCAAACTTTGTCTTCGGTCTCCTGTTTTCCAGCCAGTGGAAATTTTGTAACCGCATTTCCCTCGGATCTTTTTGTTTCATGGGCCAGACAGTACCTGTAACGCTGCTGCGAAAAACAACTTTTTGTAATGTTTGATTGCCGAAATAAATATCCAGCAGATCTGATTTGGATTCGTTGATGCCTGTATAGGCGCTATCCTCATCCTGTATAAAATAAATACATTCGGCAAAACCCGTGGCACGGACAGAATCAATCGTGCCCTCTTTAAAATAACCATCCATCCGGGTTGATTTGATCTGGTTGTAAATTTCCGGGTCGATCTTATTGACCATGAAACTATTTTCAAAAACTTTGATCCGGTCAGCTTTTTTATTTTTTGTTAAAACCAAAATGGTATCGCCGGTTATCTGGCTTTCCTTGGCCCACAGTACGGGATCCTGGAATAACCGGAACGTCGAATCTTTAAAAGAATAGAATAAGCTGTCACTGACAGCCTGTAATGAATCTGAAAAGACCCTGACATGCCGGTAAGCTTCAAAATAACGGTTCGTGCTGTCCTTATTGTTTACGTCAACCACCCGGGTTCCCTTCAGCGTGTCTTTTACCAAAGAATCTTTTTTGCCATATAGATCAGACAGGCGGGCGGAGAATAAAGTATCGGCAGTAATATATATGGAGTCGTTATCCTGCTTAACGATCATCAGGGGTTTTTTGGTTGCCAGAAAACGGTCTCTTTTATTATCCCTGAATATTTCGCCGGCAATGATGGTGGTTCCTTCTGCTGTATCTATTATGATTGCATTACCGGATAACTGGGCAGTTCCGGCACTGTCATCAAAAGCCATCCTGTTTGCTTTGTAGATCCTGGGGCCATCCCTTATGACCGGGTTTTGTCCGAATTCAGCTTTCCCGGTTGCGAGATTATAATAGCCATCCTTCGTCTCGATGATCCGCCCGCTGCTGTCTTTTATATATGTTTGCGCAATGAAGCGGGTGGTTTGAGACTGTGTATTGTACAATAATGAATCTGTCTTAATAAAATATGCAGGGTCTTTCAGTTCCACATTATTTTTAAAATAAACATCCCGGAGATCAGCATAGTAATATCCTTCCTGGCTGGTCAGCACCGTTTTTTTATTGATCACTCTGCCCCCATGTTTGTAAATCCCGATATTGGTCGTCATATCGTATTCAAGATCGGGAGTGGTCAATTCACCCTTGCCATCGCTGAGTTTTACCCCGCCATCAAGGTAAGCCAGTTTTTTATCGATCAGGTAAAGGAGATGGCTTGAATAAATATTCGCAGTATCTGAATCATTGATATGCACATGTCCCCAGGCTTCAAAAATTTTGGTATTATTATTAATAACACAGCTATCACACCAGAAATAAGACCTGCCCTGTTTCAATTTCACATTACCTGCCAGTATCTGCAACTGCGTAGAGTCGTTTATTTTTCTGAACTCGAGTTTACGGACACCGGGTAAAATTTCAATATTCAGTATGCTGTCACTTTCGGGAGCAGTCGTGGCAGAAGGAGGCGGGATTACCTGTGAAAATGAAATGACGGGGCTGAATACAAGCCCTGTAACAAATAAGTAAAAAATAAATTTAAGATGTTGCATTAAGTACCCTACTTGGGAATAGAATCTTTTTTCGAAGGCGAAGTTAGAACAGGGCCTTTATCTTTTCTGCCAAAGATGGATAAATTAACATAGCGCCTGGGGTGTGCCCGCAGATCATCCATTAATATTTCAACGCTTAAGATGGCATCGTTAAGTTTATTATAAAGTGCTTTATCGCTGATCAATGCACCCAATGTACCATCCTTGCTTGCCATTTTATTTGCAATGGCTTTAAATACACTGATCGCAGCATTAAGAGAGTCGATCGTAGGTTGTATTTCCAGTGCCGCCAGTTTCTCAGACGCTGTTTTTGCGTTACTGATCGTTTTATTGATGTTATCCGTATTCTTTTTCAGTTCTTCTGTTATTTCATTGGCGTTGTTCAATGTCCTTGCCAACGGCCCGTTCTGGTTGTCAAGCAATCCATTCAATGCGCTGCTGGCCTTGTTCAGGTTGGCCAGGGTTTGCTGAAGATTATTCCGGTTTTCTGTACCTATTACCCTGTTAACATTACCAAGCACCATGTCAAGGGTATCCAATGAATTCCTGACCTTGACCAGGGTGGGATTCATTTGTGCTTTCACATCATCAAATATGCTATTATCTACTCTCGTGGCCAGGGTATCGCCTGATTGCAGGTAATTGGTATCCTTTCCTTTCTCAATAACAAGATATGATGAACCTACCAGGGGGGCCGAAATATACGCTTTGGAGTCCTTTGGTATATTAACATCTTTAGTAAGATTAATGGTGGCAACAATACCATTCACATTTTTATCCTGTGCATCCAATTCGTAAACGCTGCCAATGACATAGCCGTTTATTTTTACTTCATTTGATTTGGAAAGTGAACCAAGGTCGCTGAAAACAGCATAAATCTTTTTGGTTTTTTTAAAAATATCCTTGCCTTTCAAAAAATTGAACCCGAGAATAAGAATGGTAAGGGCAGAGATCGTCAGTACGCCAACTTTTGTTTCATTACTTATTTTCATGCGGATGTTTTTGCTTATGCCTTGGCTGGTTACAGGCTGCCAAATTAGCTAATTATTTCGAAACGTTTCACCCGGGAGGTCAAAAGGCCTTCTTTTCCGAATCTTTGTCAGCAACAGTTTTTTTGGCCTCTAATTTTTCCTTATACAGTTTTATCGCATTTAATATATTGGCAACGATTTCATCCTGCCCCTTTTCGTCGTTGATGTATTGTTCTTCTTCTTTATTTGAAATAAAACCGAT
>JBGPKR010000173.1:0-7667 GCA_041486045.1 Chitinophagaceae bacterium
CGTAAGCAGTTCTCAGTTATAGCAATCTAAAGGGTGGGTAGCAAAAATACTCACCCTTACTTAATCTGAACTGGTCATTTTTTTTAAATGCGTTACTATAATCTTATCATATTTTTCCTGGTAAACATAGCTGCACAAGGGCAGGGTTTCTTACAAGTCAGGGGTGATGCTATCAGGGATGGCCATGACCAGGAGATTATCCTGCGTGGTATCGGGCTTGGTGGATGGATGTTGCAGGAACCGTATATGCTGAAACTTTCCGGAACCGCTATGGCACAGCATGAGATCAGGAAAAAGATCGGGGCTCTCGTGGGTGAAGCAAATACCCGGAAATTTTATGATGCCTGGCTGGACAATCATTGCACAAAGGCCGATATAGACTCGCTCGCCGCATGGGGCTTTAATTCTGTTCGCCTGCCCATGCACTTTAACCTGTTCACATTGCCCGTGGAAAAGGAACCAAAGAAAGGAAAAAACACATGGCTCGCAAAAGGTTTTACATTAACAGATAGTTTGTTGAGCTGGTGCAGGACCAATCGTATTTACCTGGTATTGGATCTTCATGCGGCGCCGGGAGGACAGGGTAATGATAATGCTATTGCGGACCGTGATACGTTGAGACCTTCTTTGTGGCAGGATGAAGCAAATAAGCAAAAAACGATCGCTCTCTGGCAAAAACTCGCGGCACGCTATACTAATGAAGAATGGATAGGCGGGTATGACCTGATCAACGAACCTAACTGGGGATTCCAGGATCCATCTGACAAGAATGGTTGTGCCGAAAAAAATAATATTCCCTTAAGAAATTTATTGAAAGAGATCACGGCTGCTATCCGGAAAGTTGATAAGCAGCATATCATTTTTATTGAAGGGAATTGCTGGGCCAATAATTATGACGGGATATTTCCTTTATGGGATAAAAACATGGTGATCAGCTTTCACAAATACTGGAACTATACCGACAATGCTTCTATCCAGAAATTCCTGGATCTCAGAAAGACCTATAATGTGCCAATATGGATGGGCGAGACAGGGGAGAATTCCAATGCATGGTTCACTGATGTTGTCAGCCTGCTCGAAAGAAATAAAATAGGATGGGCCATGTGGCCTTTGAAAAAATCAGGATTGAATAATCCCCTGCAGGTAAAAATTAACCCGGGGGCGCAGCAAATATTTGATTACTGGAAAGGAAAAGCGACCCGGCCTTCAGCCACTGAGGCTTTTGAGAGTCTGCTGCAATTGGCAAAAAACACGAATATAAAAAACACCATCGTTCACCCCGATGTAATAGATGCGATGACGAGACAGGTGAGGACACCTGAAGCTGTTCCTTTTCGGGAACATATCATCGTGCCGGGCAAGTTTTTATTTGCTACCGATTATGATATCGGGCGAAGCGGTGTGTCTTACCATGATAAGGATTCTGCGGAATACTGGGTATCAACAACGAAACGAACTCCCTGGAACAGCGGCGGCCAATACAGGAATGATGGAGTAGACATAGAACTATGCGCGGACGCCGTTTCAAATGGCTACAATGTTGGCTGGATCGAAACTGGGGAATGGTTGCAATACAGCATTTATCTGCCGGAGGAAGGTGTATTTGATGTGAACGTACGCTCAGCATCAAAAGAAAATTCCGGCGAAATAAGGATCCTGGTAAATGATGCATTTGCATCTGAAACTGTCCTGTTACCACGAACCGGGGAAACACAAAATTGGAAAACCAGTACTATAAAAAATATTAAGTTGTCCAAGGGCTGGACCCGTCTTCGCGTCCTGGCGACAGGAGGTGGTTTCAATCTTAATTATTTACAATTCATACATACAAATAATTAATACAGCAAGGACCGACTGACAACCATTAAAATTTGTTATGACAAAAAGAAACTATTGCATAAAAATATCTTCACTTCTGATCATATGGAGTTTTCCCTCGCTATTAAATGCCCAGGTAAAAAATGATACGGCGTCAAAGATCAACAGCCTTATTGCTCAAATGACACTGGAGGAAAAAGTAAATATGATCCATGCATCCTCCTCTTTTACTTCTGGTGGAGTGCTCAGGCTCGGAATACCAGAGATTGTAATGTCCGATGGACCTCACGGTGTAAGACCTGAACATGGGCGTGATTGGGAACTTGATAATAATTCTTTGGATTCTGGAACTTATTTGCCAACAGGTGTTTGCCTGGCGGCGACCTGGAATCCAAAACTTGGTTATGAATTTGGAACTGTGCTCGGTCAGGAAGCAAAATTTAGGGGAAAGAATATAATACTCGGGCCAGGGATCAATATCATCCGGACTGCTTTGAATGGAAGAAATTTTGAATACCAGAGCGAGGATCCTTATCTCGTTTCAAAAATGGTAGTGGGTTATATAAAAGGTGTGCAGGACCAGGGTATTTCCGCTTGCGTGAAACATTATGCCGCCAATAACCAGGAATTATGGCGGCACACTGTGGATGTACAAATGAGTGAAAGAGCATTACGGGAAATATACCTGCCGGGTTTTAAAGCAGCTGTTCAGGAGGGACATGTCAATACATTGATGGGCTCGTATAATAAATTCCGCGGGCAATGGGCTTCACAAAATCATTACCTGCTCACCCAGGTATTACGAAAGGAATGGGGTTTCAAAGGCGTGGTGATGAGTGATTGGGATGCGGTAAATAATACATTGCAGGCTCTCTGGAATGGGCTTGACCTTGAAATGGGGACCGACCTGCATATGTTGCCCAACCCGAAATACAATAAGTTCTTTTTCGGCGACACGGTGATTGCCCTTATAAGAACCGGAAAGTTTCCCGAATACCTGCTGGACGAAAAAGTAAGGAGAATATTATACGTGATGTATAAAACGGGTATGATCAATGGAAAAAAATTGGCTGGATCTTATAACACGAAGGAACATCAGCAGACAGCAGCACGTGTAGCAGAAGAAGGGATCGTTTTATTAAAGAATACCGGGGTGGGAGGAGGAACTCCAATATTACCCCTGGATAAAAATTCGATCAAATCCATTGCGGTGATTGGCTATAATGCTGAACGTAATCAAGCGATGGGCGGGGGTAGTTCACAGGTAAGAGCATTTTACGAGATCACTCCACTGGAAGGTCTCCGGGCATTGGTCGGTAAAAATATATCGCTCAACTATTGCCAGGGATACGAGATCAGGCGGGGCGCCAAAACAAACCCGGCCCTGGTATCCCAGGCGGTCGATGCCGCAGCAAAAGCGGATGTTGTCGTTATAGTAGGAGGATGGACGCATGGATTTAATTATGGAATATGGAAAGACAACGCCTATGATGCAGAAGACTTTGATAAGCCTGATATGAAGATGCCTTTCGGGCAGGATGAATTGATCAATGCTGTAATGAAAGTAAATCCAAAGACCATAATAGTATTAATGGGGGGTGGCGCCATCGATATGAGCCAATGGGTGGATAGAATCCCGGCTATTTTACAAGCTTGGTATCCCGGGCTCGAAGGCGGAAATGCGCTGGCAAAAATTATTTTCGGAGAAGTAAATCCTTCCGGGAAACTGCCCATGAGTTTTCCTAAAAAACTGGAAGATGAACCGGCGCATAAACTGGGACAATATCCCGGCGATTCCTCCATCATTCATTATTTCGATGATATCTATGTAGGCTATCGGTATTATGATACGTATAAAGTAGAACCGCAATTTGCTTTCGGCCATGGCCTGTCCTATACAACATTTGAATACAAGGACCTTAAAGTAACAGGGAAAGGAAAAAGCGCTACGATCAGTTTCACGATAAAGAACACCGGGAAAGTTACGGGCGCTGAAACAGCACAAGTGTATGTGAAGCAAAAAAGATCTTTATTACCAAGACCTGAAAAAGAATTGAAAGCATTTGAAAAAGTATTCCTGAAACCCGGTGAATCCAGGACAGTGCAGATGAGGCTGGATGAAAATGCATTCCAGTATTACAACGATATAGAAAATAAATGGGTCATGGATAATGGTGAGTTTGAGATCCAGGTAGGCAGCTCATCAAAAAATATACTTATTCGGGGCAACGTAAAACTTCAATGATGATAAGATATAAACTTGGAAATAGGCAGGCATGGCTTTGTGCGGGACTTTGTATCTTTTTAATGGGATGTAAAAAGTCGCAAGACACTTCGGGAAATGTTGATACTACACCACCTGCTCCGGCATCCGGAATATCTTACTGGTTAACCACCGGTGATAAAAACAGCCTTATCTCCAGGCAAACCACTGCCCTTGATTTCGGCACTGTTTCCAATACATTACCCGTGATCACGGTTGACTCCACCCAGATCTTTCAGCAGGTTGATGGTTTCGGATATACCCTTACCTCAGGTAGCGCCCAGGTAATCAATCAACTGGCGGCAGCAAATAAAAATGCATTGTTGAATGAATTATTCGGAAGCGGTGAAAACAGTCTTGCGATAAATTTTTTAAGAATTGGGATCGGGGCTACCGATTTGAGTGCTGCTGTTTATTCTTATGATGATATGCCCACCGGGCAAACAGATCCTGGGTTATTAAATTTCAGCCTTTTGCCGGACCAGGCAGACCTTATACCTGTTTTAAAGCAAATTGTATTGATCAACCCGGCCATTAAATTATTGGCAACTCCCTGGTCAGCTCCTGCCTGGATGAAGGACAATAATAATTCAATCGGAGGCAGCCTGATTCCTGCTTATTACCAGGTCTACGCAAATTATTTTGTGAAATATATCCAGGCCATGCAAGCGGAAGGGCTAACGATTTATGCCATTACACCTCAGAATGAACCCTTGCACGCGGGGAACAATCCAAGTCTTTATATGACCGCAGCCCAACAGGCTGCCTTTATAAAGAACAACCTGGGTCCTGCATTCAACTTGGCAGGCATTACTGCAAAAATTATTATCTATGATCATAATTGCGACAGACCGGATTACCCCTTAGACATATTGAATGACCTCTCTGCCCGGCAATATATAGATGGATCGGCTTTCCATTTATATGCGGGAAATATTACAGCCTTGTCACAAGTATATTCAGCATTCCCGGGTAAGAATATCTATTTCACAGAACAGTACACGCCTTACAATGGAAATTTTTCGGGGGATCTTGTATGGCATTTGCGAAACGTGATCATCGGTTCAATGCGAAACTTCAGCCGGGTCGCATTGGAATGGAACCTCGCTACCGACCCATCATACGGGCCTTATACACCGGGTGGCTGTACCGTCTGCCTCGGTGCACTCACGATAGGATCCGGAACAGTTACCCGCAATGTCTCTTATTATATTATCGCACAAGCTTCCAAATTCATCAGTGCCGGATCAGTAAGGATCGCCAGCGATAATTACGGAAGCTTGAACACCGTAGCTTTTTTGCGTCCGGACAGAAAAAAAGTTTTGATCGTCCTGAATGATGGGATCACCCAACAAGGGTTTGATATAAAATTCAAAAACAAAATGCTGGCAACTACCTTGCCGGGTAATGCCGTGGCAACATATATATGGTGAATTTAAAATATTGAAAAAATGAAAAGTATGTTATCAGGTATTCTTTTACTCGTGCTAACAATTTTCTGTAACTGCAACAAGAAAGGTGGTTCGCCGTCACCTGCACCGCCATTGTCAAAAATATCTGTCGATGATGTATCGAGACCCGAAGGCAATGCACCCACGGTGCCATTCACCTTTGTTATTTCCCTGGACCGGGCGTCATCACAAAATGTAACCGTTACCTATACAACCATGGAAGGGTTCGCTAAGATAAATACCGACTTTGTCCCGGCCACACAAACCGTCACCTTTCTTCCCAATGAGCTGCAGAAAACAATTTCTATCAGTGTGATCGGTGATGACCTGAAGGAGGGAGACGATGATTTTAAAGTGGTGCTGTCAGCAGCGGTAAACGGAGTAATATATAAGGGAACGGGTCTTGCTGTGATCGAAAATGATGATAGCCGGGTGGAGTTTACAAATGCCGGTTATGACGCACCGAATTCTTACCCGGGATATTCTTTGGCCTGGGCCGATGAATTCAATGGAACCACATTGAGTATGTCCGACTGGAGTTTTGAGAACGGTGACGGTTGCCCGGGTATATGCGGCTGGGGGAATAATGAACTGGAATATTATACAAACCGGACGGAGAATCTTTTCTTCCAGGATGGGAAAATGATCATTGAGGCCAGGAAGGAGAATTATGCCGGCAAGAGTTATACATCATCAAAGATCCTTACCCGGGGCAAGAAAGTTTTTAAATACGCGAGGATCGATATCCGCGCAAAACTTCCAAAAGGAAAAGGTATCTGGCCGGCTTTCTGGCTGTTGCCCCAGAACAATGTGTTTGGAGGTTGGCCCAAAAGCGGGGAGATCGATCTGATGGAAATGATCGGGCATGAACCGAACAGATCCTATGGCACCCTGCATTTCGGCCCCGGCCCTGGAAGCACACAATTGGGAAGAAACTATACCTTACCATCAGGCATATTCAATGATGAGTTCCATGTGTTCTCCCTCGAATGGAAACAAAATCAAATCCAATGGTTTATCGATGGGAACCTTTTTTCCACCTATACGAATGCAGATTTCGGAACAAATAACTATCCATTCAATGAAGATTTCTTTTTAATTGTGAATTTGGCGGTAGGTGGCAATTGGCCTGGAAACCCCGATGCAGTCACTTACTTCCCGCAATGGTTGATCCTGGATTATATTAGGGTGTATCAGTAATGTATGGAGAGCAGAATTTTACTGCTTTGAGCGAAATTTATCCTCACGAAACGAAAACTGAATTGTTTAATTTACATCCGTAAATGTTTTTTGAATGATCATTAAATTTTCCAGGATATTCTTGTTATCGCATTTAATGATCAATAGTATAAATGCACAGCTTTGGTTTCTCATGTTTGGGGTCATAAAAGCGGTACATAATGTACCACTTAATATTAATCTTCGCCTGCTTGGTTTGCCAATTTTTAGGATTTACAGAAAGTTTACTGCATTTGCAGCCATTAGGTAGGTTAATCATGTAGTAGCATTTTTGTTAGCTATTTTGTTAGCTGTTATTAAATGCTACACTTAAGTAGAGGGCAAAAAAAGCTGAAGGCCTTGAAAATAAGACCTTCAGCCGTGTACGGGAGAGCAGACTTGAACTGCCGACCTTCGGGTTATGAATCCGATGCTCTAACCAGCTGAGCTACCCCCGCATTGGGCAGCAAAAATAAAGCATTTGGCCTTATTTTTTTAAAACAAAAAGCCTCGACGTTTACAGTCGGGGCTATGTCCGGAACCGTCCTATCGAATAATCAGTTTTTTGCTACATCAAATTTCCTGAAGATTGACCTGACACTATTTTGAATTTCCTTACTGGTAAGATTCTTACTGTTTACCTCATCAGTTGTCCAGCCCTGCCACACTGTTTTATCTGTTTTCGTGTCAATCATTGAGATAGTAATAGTGCCTTCTTTTATCGGCCGTTCATCTCTTTCATATCCCATGAACTGTGAAGGATAATAAATCGTGGTATAGCGGCGGGTGTAAGGATTATACAGCACTCTTGAATAAGATCTTGAATAGACAGGATTGTTGTTTTCTTTTATTCCTTTTTCCACCAGCACATCATATGTAAGTAATACATCCGGTCTGTTCTTTACTTCTTTCCACCC